>CAYHQC010000113.1:0-3057 GCA_964358845.1 uncultured Gammaproteobacteria bacterium
CTGGGTGAGGAAAAAGGTAAGCTGAAGGTGGAGAAGACCGGCTAGGTCGGGGCAGTGGCAGTACGCCGCCCAAGATAGTTTGTCTGTTGTCGGCCAGAAGCGGACGTTTGTGTATTCGCGAAACAGGGTTATGTGCCTGATTACTCTTCTTCCGCTGTTAGAACAGCGCCGGTGAGGTAACCCCGATTGTTAGCGTCGTGCGCCACTAGCCGGTGATCGTGCAGGCCCCTGGCCAGCAAACCTTACGCTGCGTCACGATCAGGACACCGCTTGGATATCGGGGTTGGCGAGCGACGTAGACGGAGAACCCGCGCGCGAAGGCTTCCCGCCGTTACACCCCGCTGCTGCGCTATCTCGGCGTATTCATGGCCTACCGCCAGTTCCCAAAGTAGGTCCCAGTCTGGGGACGCTAAGCTCGCTTGGATGTGCTGCAGCGCCTTCTGTGCCTCGAAGACCTCCATGCCGTTACTGTGGTTGGCCACTTCCTCATCTCGTAGATGCAGGCCACGCAGGCGAGTGCGGTAGCGCTCAAGCCGCGCACCGCTTGCCACGGCACGGTCAATTTCGTCCTGAGACGGGTGTTTGCCTGTCGGATTTGAAGCAAGGATCAAGTCTAAGCCCGCCTCGTAGCCCCAGGCGCGATCGTCCAGGTGGGGTCTGCGGGATAAGCTCTTGGAGGCGCGCATAAGCGCCCCACGGATGCGGAAGCTCCGCCATAGAAGTACTCCTTTCTGTGCAGACCGCTGTGGCCTGCGGGTTATCGCCTGTGGCAAACCTTCGGCTTTGGGATCTTCGGTCTGGACGCTGTGCCAGGGCCGAAGCGGTTCAAAGCAGTCGAATCACCAAACAATACCGGCAAACTGCATTCTTTCATTTGCCGGCGATATAGGCAAGGGCGGTGCGGCACGCCGCCCTGCCATATTCAAACGGTCAGCTGGATGCGGTAGGTCTCCGACCATTCGCGCCGGAAGCTCTCCAGCAGTTTCTTCGCCTCCTCGTTATTGGCAGACAGGATGCTTTGCGCCCTGGCCAGAGACAGCAGTAACAACTCGAGCGCCACGATCGGCCCCTGGTGGACCTCCTGATTGGGCATTTCCGTCCCGTCTTGACCCGCTTGGACATTCAGGCTGAACTTACGTAGCGGATCGTATAGCTGCGTGAAAAAGGCGTGCGCGGTATTAAGCGTCAGGATGATCCGACCGAAACGGTGTTCGACGTGATAGAAGGGCCAGTAGTCATCGTGACGGAAAGCCATCAAGTACTTGGAGCTCTTCACGCGCTCGAACGCCTGTTCGTCCGTTTCGTTGTCCCTTTTGAGAGTTACGGCGAGCCCGCGCAGGTTGGCTTCCATCTGCGCCTGCTCGTCGACCGTGAGGTTCTCCTGGAGCGGCTTCGTTTGAAACGCGTCTACCTCGCTTGCGCGCATCTCGCTCGTGCTTGGTTTGGCCGCTTCACGAGCACTTGCCTGCTGGCCCTGAAAGCGCTTGATCTCGTCGTTGATAGCCGTGATATCACCGCCGATTGCCTCTTTGATGGCGATCAGGACGTGGTCTTTCATCCGCACGCCTTGCTTGTTCGACGCGACGCCGAACGCCTCGTCCAGCACGCCCGGAAACTCGATCTGAATGCGATACCAGTTGGTTACGCTGTGTCGCGTGGTGAGCTCTGGTAATTCGCCGGCGAAAACCTCCCGGTCGTTCCGTAGAATCGAGACCGTCATTCCGTCGAAGACATGGAGGTCGTTTTTTAGCGTTTTGCGCGGCAGCACGGACCATTCCTCAATGGGGAGCTTATATAGCTTGATGATGACCGGCGCCGCAGCCTCGCCGTTGCTGTTGATTCGAATGTTGACCGGCTTGGACAGGATTAGCGAGCTTTGCTTCACAGGCAGGTCCAGAAACCGGGTGTGGCGGGCACTCGACATTGAATAGGTGGGGTCGAAGGCCTCGACCAAACGGTTGTTGACGTACAGACGCAAGCCCTGCGCGATCATCTTGCGGTATACGCGGGACATCTCCTTGACGGCATGCTCGACGAGGGTCCGCGACTTGGCATAAGTCAGCCGGTCGCATTTCGGCATATAGACAATCGTCCCGGAGGTGCCCAGACGCTCGTTCAGATCATCGTGTTCCGAAGCAAAGAGCTCTTGCTCATTGTGGTCAGTCGGAAAAGCCATCGGCTTCATGAAGAGATGGGAGATTTCATCGGGCAATTCGGTCGACAGCTCGGGATCGGGCAGTTCCACCAGATTGGCTCGTTCCTTGCCGATTGCCTCTACATCCAGCGTCATGTTGTAGAAGGCGGACGGCTCTTGCCAAGAGTAGATATCTAGGACGGGGCTCATGCTCAAGGCGGCGGTTTTCATACCCATGCCGTAGCGACCGATGCCTTTGCGATTGTTGAAGTTCAGCGAGCCGCCAAACGCGGTCGCCACCTTCAGAACCGTTGGCGCCATGCCGCGACCGTTGTCATAAACAGCGGCATCGGTTTCATAAACGCCCTTTTTGCCGCCCTGACGGAAGAAAATTCGGATTTGGGTCGCCCCTGCTTCGATAGCGTTATCGACGTGCTCACAGAGGGCCGAGGTGGTGTGGTTGTAGCCCACATCCCGGAGCGAGGTGACCAGGGTTTGGGCGAAGAAAAGCGGGACCGTCGCCTTTTCCTTCAGGATACGGTTCAAGACCGCTTTCCCGCCACGCGGCGCGTCTTCCGGCCAGTTTATGATGTCGGTGTTGCTGGAATCGAGCGAGGGGGTATCGTTGGTAAGCATGGTCATTCTCCAAGGTTTGTGATGCCGCTGTTGGCATCGGAGTCGAGATCCCTACGGGCTCTCACTATATTAGGAGACGAAAAATCGATGTTGTTACGCCGAAGATGGACTTGTAGGCGGCAGCTGGGCGCGCCGCCCAGCCAAAGAGTGGTCTGAACGACAGGGTCGTAGACGATTTACCGGGGAGAATCGTCTACGACCCTGTCGCGCCCATCTAAGTCTTGCAGCGAAGGTCTGCTGTGGGTCGGAAACGGACAGGCTTAGGTCTTGGATGAAGGGAAAATCTT
>CAYHQC010000114.1:0-2969 GCA_964358845.1 uncultured Gammaproteobacteria bacterium
GGACCGTCCTTGAGATTTTTTGAGGGTTAGATGCTTTTGGCGCGGGCGACGAATACCTCCACCTTTGCCAGATCTTTCGAGCCGTCGGGATTCGAAACCCCTGAATTGACGTCTACCGCATACGGCAGCGCCGTCTGAATCGCCTTGGTGACATTTTCGGCATTCAAGCCGCCCGCAAGCACGACGGGTATCGCGACTGACGCGACGATTTTTTTGCTGATGTTCCAATCGTGCGTCTCCCCTGTCCCGCCGCGCCTCCCCGCTTTCGGAGCGGAGTCGAGCGCGAGCGCGTCTGCGACGCTCTCGTACGTTTGCGCCTTCTGCAGGGCATCGGTGCCGGAGACATTGATGACCTTCCATATCTGAACCGCAGGTAGCGCCGCCTTTACTTCGAGAATTGTCTCCGGTGTCGCATCGCCGTAGAGCTGAAGAATTTTTGCGCCCGTCGTCTGTGCGAGCTCGATGAGCCGACCAGACTCCGCGACGCTCGTGACGACGACGCTCGTGACGCCTCCGGGAAGACCGGCTATTATCTTCGCGGCGTCATCCGCCGAAAGCGGGCTCCTGCCCCCGTGTAGCTCCACGTGAAAGCCGAGGAAGTCGGCGCCGGCGACCGCCGCGCCTTGCGCGTCGTGGACACTTTTTATGCCGCAAATCTTCGCCAAAATCATAGATACGTCTATAATGACACGATGAACGTCTTAGACGAAATAGTGGCAAATAAACGGCTGGAAGTCGAGAGGGCTCTTGCCGCGCTGCCGCTTTCCTCGCTGGAAAAGCAGGCCCTAGCCTTCAAGCCCGCGCGGCGGCCTTTCAGGGCGCTTTTTGACAAAGGAGCGGTCCTCATCGCGGAGATAAAACCGCGGTCGCCCTCGGCGGGGCAGCTCATCATGCGGCCGCCGCAGGAGGTGGCGGAGTGGTACGCGAAAAGCGAAGCCGATGCGATATCGGTCCTCACGGATGAAAAATATTTCGGCGGCTCCATTGAACTTCTCAAACAGGTGCGCGCCGCAGTGCCGCAGGCAATTCTGCGCAAAGATTTCATCGTGGAGGAATATCAGGTGTATGAGACGCTTCTCTGCGGTGCCGACGCATTTCTTCTCATCGCCAACACGCTCCGTGCGGAAGAGCTCTCGCGCCTCATCGCGCTTGGGAAGCGGCTGGGGCTCGACGCTCTCGTGGAAGTGCACGACGAGGAAGATGTGCGGAAGGCGCTCGACGCAAAGGCGGAACTCATCGGCATCAACAATCGCGACCTCAAGACCTTGGAGGTGGACCTCGCGACGACGGAGCGGCTCATCAAGCTCGTCCCTGCGGAAACTCCCGCCGTAAGCGAATCCGGTATCGAAACGGCGGCGGATGTGCGGAAAGTGCGCGGATGGGGCGTTCGTGGGATACTGGCGGGAACGGCCATCCTGCAGTCGCCCGATCCGCTCGGAAAGATACAAGAACTGAAGCAAGCATTGAAATAACTATGGCAAACAAAAAAATCAACTACGGGGGAGCGTACGTGCCCGAAATGCTCTGGGAGACGCTCCGAGAGCTGACCGCCGCATTCGAAGCGGCGAAAAGCGACGCCGCATTCAAGGCGGAGTTCGAGGGACTGTTGAAAAATTATGCGGGCCGGCCGACGCCGCTCATCTTTGCCGAGCGTGCGACGAATGACCTCGGCGGCGCAAAAATATACCTCAAGAACGAGGGGGCCAACCACACGGGCGCGCACAAGATAACGCACTGCTTGGGGCAGGGGCTCCTCGCGAAGCGCCTCGGAAAAAAGATGCTCATTGCGGAGACGGGCGCGGGACAGCACGGCGTCGCGACCGCAACGGTCGCCGCACGGCTCGGTCTCGAATGCGTCATATTCATGGGAAGCGAGGACATCCGCCGCCAGCGGCCCAATGTCTTCCTCATGGAGCGTCTGGGGGCAAAAGTGGTGCCCGTGGAATACGGGAGCAAAACGCTGAAGGATGCGGTGAACGAGGCGCTCAAATTCTGGATGGAGCATTTGAGTGAGGCGCACTACTGCATCGGCTCGGTCTTGGGGCCTGCCCCCTACCCCGAAATGAACCGCTACTTCCAATCGGTCATCGGGCGCGAGATACGCGCCGAACTTGCGGAACGTGAAGGCAAATTGCCGGACGCGGTCGTCGCGTGTGTCGGCGGCGGCTCGAACGCGATGGGAAGCTTCTACGAATTTATCCCCGACCCACAAGTCAGACTTGTGGGTGTCGAAGCGGGTGGGACGGGAAAGAAACTCGGAGAACACGCCTCGCGGAAAATCGCGGGCGAGACGGGTATTTTCCAAGGCTACAAATCGCTCTTCCTCCAGACAAAAGACGGGCAAATCGCGCCCACACACTCTATCTCCGCCGGATTGGATTATCCCGGTGTCGGGCCGGAACTTGCCTCGCTCTATGAGGAAGGGCGGGTAGAACTCACCTACGCACTGGACTCTGAAGCCGTCGCGGCGGTGGATTATTTCGCGAGGATGGAGGGTGTGATATCCGCGCTCGAAAGCGCACACGCGCTCGCGGAAGTGCAGAAGCGCGCACCGCAGATGCCGAAGGACGCCGTCATCGTCGCGACGCTCTCCGGCCGCGGCGACAAAGACCTCTTCAATTTCGCCCGCGCATTTAAGGACGAAAGCTTCCGCGATTTTCTCAAAGATGAGTATAATAGATATGAGTAGGAATATTGGACATCGGATGTCCAATTTGATATGAACGCACTTGAACAACTTTTTGGCAAAAAATCACGCGGTCTGTTCATGGCGCACATGATAGCGGGGTACCCTTCGATGACCGATGCGGAAAAAGTGGCCGAAGCACTTGCCGCAGGAGGTGCCGATATCATCGAGCTGCAAATCCCCTTCTCCGACCCGATGGCCGACGGCCCGACCATCGCGGTGGCCTCGGAAGACGCGCTCAAAAACGGTGCCACCGTCCAAGGCGCTATCACTTTACTTAGTA
>CAYHQC010000115.1:0-2796 GCA_964358845.1 uncultured Gammaproteobacteria bacterium
TGTAACGGTTACCGGTGAGGGATTGAGCAGGCTTAAAGGTACGAGTGCATTCTCTATCGATGCCCCAGTGTACACACAAGCATTTCAAGCCTTACAAATTGCAAAAAGTTCTAACGATATTATAGGAAAAATACTAAATACTCGTAAAGTAGTTATGGCACGAGTTTTTGCTAGTAATTATTTTTCTCATTTTGCCCCAACATGGTTATTTATGGGAAGCGAACGGGAAGCTCATAAAGTGCCGAATATGGGCCTTTTGTATTCATGGGAATTGATAAGTGTACTTGTGGGGCTTATCTATCTTATTGTTTTTAGCAGTATAGATTTTCGTGTACTGCTTTTTTTATTGGTGTGGGGACTTTCAGGTCCATTGCCAGCCGCGATTACAACCCAAGCGCCACACGCCATGCGTAGCTTTACATGGCTTCCTCCATTGGCATTATTAAGCGGGGTCGGCGTGTTGGAATTATGGTATGTCGCAAGAAAATTTACATGGACGCGATGGATTATCGTAGGAGGAATTATTTTATGGAGCCTCATGCAGTTTGGAAAAGGGTATTTTATAACGTTTCCCCGCACACAATCAGATTCGTTTCAGTATGCCATGAAAGATACGATGGCTTTTGTACAGGGAACGAAAAATGAATATAAACAAATCGTCTTTTCAAATAACGGCAATTTGTACCAGTCGTATATGTTTTACCTTTTTTATTCATCGTTTGATCCTAACCTCTATCAAATACTTGGCGGCAGTGTGTCGGGCGGATATGACAAGCCGCATAGATTAAAGAATTTTGAGTTTCGTTCTGTTGATTGGACCAAAGAAGAATTGAAGGCGGGTACATTGTATGTATCAGATAGTAAAAATGCGCCATCCCAAAAACGTATAGTAAATATATTTAGAAATCTTGATGGGAAAGAAGCAATTATCGCTTTTACATTATGAAAAAATTACTTCGTCGAAATCTACGCTGGTATGTACTATTACTTATTATCATTATCGTCATTGGATTATTGCCAAGAGCGGTAGAGATTTTAAGTGGAAATTATCTCTTTGGGTACGACATGGGACTATTTCTTGAGAAGGTTAAGCGTATTGTCGTTGATCATACGTTTACACTCATCGGTGAGGAGGTTGGCGGGAGGGGAGGATTTTTTCAGGGACCGGGGTTTTATTATCTTCTGGCTATCCCATTTTTCTTATCTGGTGGTGATCCGTATGGCGGGATGATTCTGATGTTTTTGGCAGGATCAGCAACTCTTATTCTGACAGCAATACTCGCCACTCGAGCCTTCGGTCGGATAGAAGCGTTGTTTATCGTTTTTCTTATGGCGGTATCTCCGGCTATGGTGGCACAATCCCGTTTTATTTGGAATCCTTTTTTTATCCCACTTATAACCATTGGCGTATTATTTCTTTTTTATGAAGTGCTTAAAAAGAAAGAAATTGCTCTTCCAGCACTATTTTTAAGTCTTGGAATGATGTTTCATTTCGAAATAGCTACGGGCATTATGATGTTTTTGGAATTTTCTATCTTCACCGTATATCTATGGATTATGCGTATGGTGCGTGGAAGGTATGTAATGGCTGCGTATACAGCATTTTTCCTATCACAATTTCATTTTGTCTTGTTTGATCTTCGACACGACTTTCTTATCACCAAAGGTATTCTCGCCACGGCATTTAGCAAAGGTCCCTCTTCTCATAATGTTACTCTGCTATACGCACAGCGTATGATTGAGAATCATTGGGATGTGTTTCGGTATAATTTTTTGTCAACCTTTGCGTATGCGGATGTAATTTGGCCGGTGTTACTTGTATTCGTTGGATTTGGAGTTTATCACATGATACGGGACAAGCATGGAGATGGAGCGCGTAAAAAGTTTCTTGTTTTTTTGTGTGTTTCGCCGGTTATTATGTTCGTTTTGTATATGAAGTATCTTTGGCCGATGTGGGAGTGGTGGTTATTAGAGTTAGGAGTCATATATATTTTTGTGGTTGGGCTTGTTTTTTCATGGGGGTGGAAGCGAGGCGGAATATGGAGGGGAATTGTCACTATACTTACATGCTTGTTTCTTTTTTCGCATATTAGATCAACGATCCAATTTTATCGATTAGACTATCCCGATTATGGCGGTACGCATAAAATTCGAGGGAAAATAGATGCTATAGATTCAATCTACCAAGATGCAGCTGGTAAACCATTTAATCTTCTTGTATTTACGCCGCCAGTATATACCTATCCATATGATTATCTTGTGTGGTGGTATGGAAATAAAAAATATGGATACATGCCGGGAAAAGAAAAGCGCGGAACGTTTTATTTATTGATCGAACCCGATCCGCAAAAACCCTGGAGTTATGAAGGCTGGCTTGAGACAGTTATTAAAACCGGTACCGTAGAAAAGACGTGGAAATTGCCGAGCGGGTTTATTATTGAAAAAAGAGTGGAGATGTCTCCATGAAAAAATTACACCCACACTGGATTATCTGGCTTATACTTCTTATCGTTTCTCTATTGCCCCTTTTTGACTTGTTTAACTCAGGATTGCCTATAACGCATGATGGCAAGGATCATGTCGCAAGGATTGCTAATTTTTATCAGTCGTTGTCAGAGGGAAACATCATCCCTCGCTGGGCGGGCAATCTTAATTGGGGATACGGGCATCCTGTGATGATGTTTTTATATCCGTTGCCGTCCTATATCGCGTCAGCGTTTCATACGATTGGATTTTCATTTGTAGAAAGTGTCAAGCTCGTTTTTGCATTTGGGTTTATTGCAAGCATGTTTGCCA
>CAYHQC010000116.1:0-2765 GCA_964358845.1 uncultured Gammaproteobacteria bacterium
CCTGCACTTCTACCAAGGCCTGCTGTTTGAGAAACGCCTCACTTGTGCGGAAGTCCTCCGCCGTTTGCCGCATCACCGCACCCCAACTGGTCCCGAGAACAAGGCTGATAGAAAAGATCAAAACAGAAAGACTGACGACCATGCGACTGGCCACATTTTTCCCGACCAGAAAAACTGCAACGGCACCCATGAGAGAAAGAACCGCGGGCAGAACAGCACCAACCGCTGGCTCACGACTGAAACCTGTGAGATATCCAGCTACCAGCCCCAACATCGAAAATGCAGCCAAGAGCAGACCAAACTCTAGTCGCTTTTCTCTCGAGCGAATGAACACCGTAAAAAGAAACACCAAAACAACAACCGTCACAGGCAGTGGCCATAGAGCTTTCCAATTTTCGATATGTGTAAGGTAAGAAGGCATTAAAGAATCCTCTATTACCGAGAAGGTGCTGGTTTAGCTGCTGGAGCGGGTGGAGGGGATGACATTGGTACATGTATCATAGGAGGCACCGCTAGAGGGTTAGATTCGGATATTCTGTGCTGAAGAGCATTGGTAACACAGGTGCGTAGTTGCGCCAGTTCGTTGTCACTCATTAGTGCTGAATTTTCTGAGAAAGAGCGCGCCAGCTGTTGGCACGTCGCATATGCCACAGATGGTGCACCGACAGTTAATAAAATTAGAAACAGATATCGCGATTGCATTATTGTTGCCCTCCTAGCATTGCCCAAATCTGGGGACACCATACTTAATTCACCCTGACACCTTTCCTGACTTCCCGCCCTCTCCCTCGCTCTATTGAATGAGTGAGTTTGCAACCTGCTCCAGTAGCTGACTGCGATCGTTGAGGAATGTCTGATAATCATCTGTGAACAGACTGGGCGGACACACGGCGGCCGCGAGGATGTTGTCGACTGCGTGAGGCATCTCGGCGCGATATTCGCTTGGTGCAACACCGCCAAGAGCGGCGTTGTCCGCTTTAGAGAGAAACGCAAAATTGGCGAGCGGGCCTTGCTGTGCGGGCGGCACGCTGCGAGAGGTTAGAAATGCCTTCGGGAAAAGATGGTGAAACTCGCTCCGATTATAGTCACGAAGGACATCGGCGAGTGCAACAAGCTGACCTGACACGAAGTTGAGAGGCCGTTTCTGTGCGAGCATGAGAACAAACGTGATTGTATTGACGGTATTAACCCGAAAGACATTCTGAGTGAAGAACTTTTGAGTAACAAGGACGGAGAAATCTCCAAGCGTGTTCGGGCGGTTGACCTTTAATAGGTTCACGGCAGCTATGTCGTCCTTTAAGTTACGGAGAACCCCGCTGCTGAAACGCCGAGAAAAACAGGAGCGCCAAAACCAGCGAAGCAGCCGCTGGCGTTGTACGTCATTCATCTGAATGTGCTCCTGGCCCGGCGTCGCGAAAAACACACAGAGCGGAACGAGAAGAGTGGAAAATGGAAGGTTGGCGAGCGTCTGGACATGAAGGTTCGTCTTAAGAAAATCGATGGCTCCCATCAAGCCATTTGCGACCTCCTCAAACCGGGCACGGACGTCTGAGCCTCGGAGGCCGATAAGAGTCGTGGGCGAAGCATCACCCGCGAGCACCGCTGCACAGCAGCGTAGGATAAGATCGGGATCCTCCCCTACGCCTGCAAAGCCAAAGCGGGCGAGTTCATCACGGAGATCGTCGAACTCCTGTTGCAGATCAAATTCTTCGCTCCAAGTCCAAGCTGTTAGAAGCTGGAGTGTGTCCAAGGGTACACCAGTACGATTAATCCGGGCAAAGACGATTGCGACGCGGGCGCGATCCTCAGTGGTAAGGGGCTGGTACGGGATTCGCGCTTCCTTAAAGCGCGCCTGCATCTCATCGATCCTGATTACATCCTGATCGCCGAGTTGCTCAGTAGCGCGGCGATAGGGTATAGAAACGAAGAGCGTCTTCAGAGGAAAATGCCGACGCGGATCTACGTCCGCGGGGGCTAGAGCAACGAACTGTGATTCTTGGGCATGGACATCGGCGCCCAAATCGAAGAAGACGTCCTCCCATGGGACGGCTGGGTCCGGTTGGATGTCGCTTTGGAATACTCCAAAGATGGATGTCAGGCGTTGCTGACCGTCAAGAATATAGTCGATAGGGTAGTCTGGGTTTCTGTCCGGTAAGCAAAACGGCCCGAGATTTCGTTCGTGGCGTAACTGCTCACGTGTGCGCCAGAGCAAGAGGGCACCAAAGGGGTACTGCTTGTAGATACTATCCATTAGAAAAGCGACCTGATCGGGATCCCAGACAAAACCGCGCTGGAAAGCCGGGATACGGATTTGCCCTCGTGGTACGAGATCAAGGATTTCGCGGATGGTCAGGTCGGGCATAGGATGGCCTGTGAGTTGAGTTATTGAAATTCATAAAAAATCGGAACAAATTTATCTTCCCACCAATGTTTTCTCGTATGACTTTATGTCCGTCTCGCCGAAGCAACACGCGATAATCTCGTCAAACTTGCTCTCATACTCTCGCATTTCCGATATTGCGATCTTCGCGGCTTCTTCCTTCGGATAACCATACGCCCCGGTACTGATAGAGGGAAAGGCAATCGTCTTCACGCCGTTTTTCAGCGCGAGTTCGAGCGAGTTGCGGTAGCAATTCGCAAGAAGGGCGGACTCATTGGATTTGCCGCCGTGCCAAACGGGGCCGACGGTGTGGATGACGTACTTCGCAGAGAGTTTGAAACCGGGAGTAATCTTTGCCTCTCCGGTGGGACAACCGCCGAGCTTG
>CAYHQC010000117.1:0-2399 GCA_964358845.1 uncultured Gammaproteobacteria bacterium
ATAGAGAAATTAATATCACTTGAGTACCCGGATAACATTGTGGAGATTGTCATCCACGTAAATATGCTCAAAGAAGGATGGGATGTCGCTAATATTTATACCATTGCCCCAATCAGATCTTCGGCTGCGCAAATTTTAACCGAACAAACAATTGGTCGTGGACTTCGCTTGCCATATGGAGAAAAGACGGGAAACAAAAATGTTGACCGTGTAATGATTGTTGCTCATGATAATTACGCAAAAGTGATTGAGGAAGCACAGCATTCTAAACTTATACAGCCATCCAATATTGAAAGCATTTCTACCGACGATACAAAAATAGTAAGAGAAGTTATTGAGGTTCAGTCAGCTTTTGTCACAAGCATTCAAGATCAAATTAAGGCAAGTGAAAGCCTCATGCAAGAAATTGAGGCACAAGCCACAAAAACGGTCAGTGCCGTTATTTCAGGCGACACCCCAGAAGATGTGAAAGTGGCAACGATACAAAATAAGATTAAAGAGATTGTGGAGATAACAGCAAAGAACGAAGCAATCAAGATAGGTACTCAGACGAGTGACGCAGTATACGAAGAAGGGTCACTGTTTGCTATTTTAAGTGAATCTGCAAAAAAAGAACTCGAAGATATCGGGCGTGTCTCCAAACAGACTATTGAGATTCGTAATATCCCTATTCCTAGGTTAATGCTCACACCTCATTATGGAGAACTTACGATTAATTATTTTGAATTGGATATAACAAAATTAAGTAAATTTGCTACTGACGCTTCAATAATTGAACAGGCGTTGCAAGGAAAAGAAGAAAAAGACTTGTTTGGCGTTGCTTATCAAGGAAATCGCGAGACTGAAATTACTCGTGTTTCAAGCTTGGGTGAAGGTCGCGCGCAAAGTCCAGAAAATACTATCATTTCCGCACTCCTAGATTATCCGCTTGTTGACTATGATGAACAAAAAGAATTACTACTTAAACTTTCAAATCAGGCGGTCACGCACTACAAATCATTTGTTGGTGATGTAAGCGCACTCAAAATGATGGTAGAAAATAATTTCCGCCAAATCGCCAAGGAGATATACGACCAAATTTTAACTCATAAAGAGTTCAAGTCTGAGAGTTATTTAGAGTCCAGCATTCGTGAACCAAAACCATATTTGGAGCAATACAATATTTCTAGAAGTTTTGATGAGAAAACTGTAACTTTGGAATCACAACTCGATCGTTTTTCGCGTGAGAAAATTTATACAGGATTTAATAAAGCGTGTCACTCAATGTACCGATTTGATTCTTCGGATGAAGCACGAATGGCGTATCTTCTAGATAAGGATAAGACAGTGGAAGACTGGCTCAGACCAGCCCCGAACCAATTCGAGGGACTTTATTGGCGTGATGAAGTTGGTAATTCACAACATCGTTATGAGCCGGATTTTGTAGTTGAATTTGAACACGAAATTGTAATGATTGAAGTAAAGCCAAGCGGTGAGATAAAAGACCTAGATGTACAAGAGAAAAAGAAAACTGCAGATAAGTATTGTGAGCTCGTCACAAATAATGTTGGCAAATACGGAATAGTAAAACCTTGGCGGTATACGATTATCCCGACTGAAAAAATAACGATAAGTTCAACTGTTAGCAGTCTTCTGAAATAAAATGTCAAAAATGGGGAACCTGTAACATGAATGCAAAAAGAATATGGCTTATACCGAATTAGTAAAAAAGCCAATTGAGAGCATAGGGTATGTACTTATTCACGAGATGGTGCATTTGCTTGAGCGAAGTCATAGTGAGAAGTTTATTGCTGGTATGTATAATTTTGCTTCGAATGCTATTTTGAATAAGCTTAGAGAAACGAGGTTAGATCAATTCATTATTGAAAATGTGAACAAGGGTTCAATCCATGTTGGTGTTTCAGTGGGAAGTATCATCGCCGGACCAAGTATTGAAATAGCCGGTTGGGGTAGTGAGGGTGATAAAAATGATATTGGACATAAAGTCGTCGCACTTACAAATGATCAAGCGTTTTTTTTGTTAATGGAGATATAACCGAACTCATATGAGTAAGCCAAAAAAGAAAAAATTTGAGATGAAGATCACATGGGTAGAAGATATGACTATCTCAAAGGAAGAGAAGCAGAGAAGAATCGACAGCATGTATGATATTTTATTTACAGAAGTAATGAAAAAACGAGAGGAGAAAAATAAGGGTATGGATGAGACACAAAAAAAGGCTAAGCCGTTTAAAGCTCCGCCTTTTTGTATGGTTATCTCATAGATGCATATTTCATGTTTTCTTTTGTCATTATAACAAAGTATATGTTTTTGGCAGAGAATAAAAAAACGGCAGGATCATAGCGACCCTGCCGTTAGTTTTTGCACTGATATCTTATCTTTTGAAATTCTGTATAGC
>CAYHQC010000117.1:2409-2751 GCA_964358845.1 uncultured Gammaproteobacteria bacterium
TGCTTCGTAAGCTTCATCAAGGGCTGTGGAAATAGCCGATTTATCCGGGTTTCGAAATGTGTCCAAAACCTTGGTGGCTCTAATGGTGGCGTCTGCCAGAGAGCTGTTGAAAGCGGAAGAAACGGCTCTTTGAAAAAATTTGTTGGTTGAACTCAAGATGGAACTGCCATATCCTTGCGCAATTACTTGTCCGTCTCTCAAGAGTGTGCATAGGAAGGAAATTAAGCCGGGAACATGCTTCATTATCGCTTGTGTTTGGATATCTTCTTCTATAACGGCCGTGAGGTTATAGGTACCTACACATCTTTCTATTTCCTCGCGCGCGGGATGTTTTTTATCCCG
>CAYHQC010000118.1:0-2747 GCA_964358845.1 uncultured Gammaproteobacteria bacterium
TCTTTCAAGATTTTCTCAAACAGAAAGAGCCTGATATACTGACAGAAACTGAATAACGGCGCGCCAACTTCGTTGGCACGAAATTCGGTGGCGGCGGAAAAATCTGAAATCAGCATGCAAAACTAGCAGTGCAATGATCTTGTATGTTAGCAAAAATATTTAATCATAAGAGAAAGGAAAATGATCGTCCGCTGAACTGGGATAATCCGGGAAGAGCAGTTAGAATAGGATGGACTCAAACAAATAAATTAAATGAAACTCTCGCACAAATGATGAGTATAGCTTCATATTCAGAAGGCATTGCAGCGGAACATGTTGCACAGGTTCAAATTCACCTATTAACACGATCCACAAATGGACTAGGTAATGTACGATTCACAAGATTACTTGAAGGAGCGACAATTCTCAGTAAAACCATACTCAAAGATACTATTCAGTTTGTATCCCCACGAGATGTAAGTCGTCTGGCATCCGATATCATGAAAAGGACTGATGAACAAACAAAATTGACTTTTCGCACTTCTCACACACCAACAAAACAAATCATACAACACATCACCGAAGATGCACTTGCATTGATAACTGCGGGCAGCATCGCAGGACAAATGGGGATAGATGCAGATGAAAATACCATTGTTCGCAAATAGAGAGCTATTCTTTTTGAATATAGGAAACGAAAAAATGTGAAATAATCTATCACATACGATTTTGCGATTAAAAAATAAAGGATTTTAGAGGAATTTAAAGGAATCTAGAGGATTTTACAAAAGATAGAAATTTACTTGCACGTCTTAGCTTTGATAAAGCCTGCGGCTTGCGCTTCTTTTTCTGTACAAAACCAATTTTCCCCCATGTCTTTTTCGACTATCGTAAATTTATATTGCGCACAATCGGGCAGATAATAGTTTCTTCTCGTCGAATTATCTAGTCCACACTAAGGGTGGTAAACCAAATAGTATATGTTGAAAATCAAGTTGCCATAAAATTGACCAACTTGGGGACTAATTTTTTAGCTATATTCCTAACTCAAATAATTTTTTGTCAATAGATAAAATGTATTGTCTCAATAAGTATTTTCAATGGGTAATTTGAATTGAAGACGCTCCCGTGCTACAATATATGTGGTCGCGATGCAAGTCGCGCCCATCAAAAACGGATCTCTACTTGAAATAGGCGAGATCCTTTTTTGTGGCTTCTGGAAAAATCTTGAGCCCAATACCATCTACAACATTTCCTTTACGATGTAATTTTGGATATGTTACATCGTGATATCGCCAGTACTCCTCTTTCTTTTTGTTGTACTCAAATATATGAAACACCGGATAACAGTATAAATCAGTAATCTGAATACCCACAGTTTTGTCCGACGTGGAAAATAAAACACGTTCGATAATATTCGGGCATTGTTGCCAAAACCCATTTTCATTCCAACGAAGTAAACTATGAATACGATCAAGTTCCGGTCCGATGTAGCTTTTCTCCACTTGTCCCTCGCGCGGATCGATAATACAAATGCCTAACGCGTTTTGTTCTTTTAGATACATCTGAAACCGCTCCATGAGAAATATGTAAGCGACCTCATACGGATTCTGTGACGGATACTTTTTCCAATACCCTACTTTATCAATAACGACTGAAAAAACTGTCACAGGAATGTGTTTAAGAAAGGTCGCAACGTCTACCTCCAGCTCGTCGTATTTTTGACGATCGTTGAGCTTGACAGGTGAAGACTGTGTAAGATCGGGATTGGCATACCGAAGAAAATTTGATTTAAGCTCAACTTCGGGATTCTGATAGTACTTCTGCTTGATATCGCGAAACGAACTTTCGATAGCAACTTTATCACTCTCGTTGATGACACAACCAGTAAGGATCAGAAATTTCTTGCCTCCCTGTGAAAGAGAAATCGTATCACCGGATTCATCGATATACATGATCTGCATAACTTGTTTGAGTATATCACCAAATTCTTGTTATAAATATGGCGGCTCCGCTGCCCTCGCCCCCTCAGATAGTACCTGCTAAAAAAAGAGCTACCGTCGAAAAGCCAACCGTGTTACCCGTTCCTTCGTATTAGGCGGCTCGACTAAAGTGAGGGCGATTAAAGGCGATTTGTGTTATAGGAAAGATCGGCCCGAGCCAACCGAACTACCACGAGGTGCGAACGCTGGACGGGATACGATAAAAGTGGCGGGGGCGACAGAATGTCTACAGCACGAATTTTACAGGATGATTAGAGGATTTTAGAGGAGGTTAAAGGAATTTAGAGGAGATTAAAGGAATTTAAAGGCTATGGACATGTCTTTGCCTTGATGAAACCAGCTTTGCGGGCTTCTGACTCTGTACAAAACCAATTCTCACCCATGTCTTTTTCTACAATCGTAAATTTGTATTGTGCACAATCGGGCAAATAATAGTTTCTTCTCGTCGAATTATCATCAATATTACCTTTGATCACGCAATTTTCTTTGTCTGGCGTGTCTGTCGAGTGACAGGCGGTATATATTCCTCTTCCGTCCGCTTTTGCTTTTGCCACGACATCCTTTAATTCATCTGTAACACTTGCGTTATCATGATGGAATCGGACCCACCCGCTGGAGAGCATTTCTTTATTGATTAACGTATTGCCAACATACACCAGCGCCATACCGCGACCATATTGATCTGGGATAGTTTCTTCGATGCGTACAGGCTTTCCAATTACCAATTTTTCAAGCAGCTTTGTGGCTTCTTCATACCCACAGAGT
>CAYHQC010000119.1:0-2722 GCA_964358845.1 uncultured Gammaproteobacteria bacterium
CGTCATCAAGAAGTCGAAAAAGAATTAGCAGAAGTCAAAGAATCTATTAAAGGCAGAGAGGCACAAGATTTAGCCATTTCCGAACTTACCCTTCGTGAACGACAAGAATTCGCTAAATTTGATGATCAACGAGGAAAAGAAGAAGAAAAAATTATACAAGTCATTGAACAAGTAGCTAGCATTGTCAAAAGCATTAAGTTGCTTTCAACAGTGACTGAGGATGAATATCTTCATCTTTTAGATTATGACGCATCATCATTTCTTAAAGTAGGTATGGGTGCTGAAGCAGTGCTTGAGGTGGTCAAAAAGATTGAACTCGATAAACTTGCAGCTCATCTTCGAGAAGAGATTCAGACATCAAGTGGTCAACGGCACGTCAAAGCGACCAAACGACTACGAGTTGTTGACGGTATGCGCAAATCAGGCATAATGCCGGCGTGGATGATTATGGGTATTTTGCCGGTTATTCCTCCTGACTTGCGCCCCATGGTGCAGTTGACCGGCGGCAGGTTCGCAACGAGTGATCTTAATGATTTGTATAGACGGGTTATAAATCGCAATAATCGTCTCAAGCATCTTATGGATCTTGGTGCACCAGAGATTATTTTACGAAATGAAAAACGCATGTTGCAGGAAGCAGTTGATTCATTGATCGATGCGACACAGAGGCCAAGCAGCAGAACGGTTATTCAGCCATTACGTTCACTCTCAGACATGCTTCGCGGCAAGCAGGGAAGATTTAGACAAAATTTACTGGGTAAACGCGTTGATTATTCTGGTCGCTCAGTTATCGTCGTTGGACCTGAATTATCTCTTAATCAGTGCGGTCTTCCGAAAGAAATGGCGCTTGAAATGTTTAAGCCATTTGTATTGCGAGAGCTTATTACAAGAGGTATCGCGCCAAATGTGAAAAATGCCAAAAATGTGTTAGAAAGACGATCGCCTGAAGTGTATGACATTTTAGAAGAAATTACCAAAAATCATCCTGTTTTATTAAATCGTGCGCCAACACTTCATAAACTCGGGTTTCAAGCATTTTATCCCGTGCTTATAGAAGGATCGGCAATTCGTATCCATCCTTGTGTTTGTGCCGGATACAATGCGGATTTTGATGGAGATCAAATGGCGGTCCACATTCCCTTGTCAGCGTCTTCCCAACAAGAAGCGATTGATCTTATGTTGCCCACGCATAATTTGTTAAAGCCGGCAGATGGATCCCCAATCACAGTTCCCAATAAAGAGATGGTTGTGGGATGTTACTATATGACAACGATTGATCCGTCCAAAGAAAATTTAAAAGATGACAAAATCAAACGATTTGCAGATGAGAAAGAAGCTGTGTATGCATATCAGATCGAAATGCTCCCACTTCGAGATCCCATTCGAGTACAAATTACCAATGGCGAAGTCATAACGACGTCTGTCGGACGTATATTGTTTAATGAACTCTTGCCAGTGGGGTTGCGATTCATAAACACTCCGGTAAAAGCTGCAACTATAAAACAGCTTGTTACCAAAGCACTTTCGATGTATTCCAAAGAAGAGGTGACGGTGCTTATTGACGCGATCAAAAATATCGGATTCTATGGTGCTACACTCTGCGGAGGACTTTCAGTTTCTGTGTTTGATAATAAATCGATAGCTGAAAAAGACACTATGATTGGTGAGGCTGACGATAAAGTCAAAGAAATAGATCAAAATTATCAGACCGGTCTTATCACACAAGATGAAAAGAAGCGGTTGTCCAATGAAGTTTGGATAGAGATTACAGAACGTATCGCTGATCTTACGTGGGATCGACTTGAAAAAAATAATCCGGTAAAAATGATTATCGAATCAGGTGGAGCGAGGGCGAGCAAGGATCAGCTAAAACAGCTCTGTGCTATCAAAGGATTAGTGGTCGACCCGCTTGGAAAAATCGTAGAGCTTCCCACAAAGAGTAATTATCGGGAAGGTCTAAATATTTTTGAATATGTCACCAGTACTCGCGGTTCACGAAAAGGGTTGACTGATTCTGCATTAAAGACTGCAGATGCTGGGTATCTTACGCGCCGACTGGTTGATGTCGCGCATGACATGATTGTTCGTGTCGATGATTGCGGCACAAGTGAGGGTTGGGTAGTGTCGAAAAAAGATGATCGCCAAACTCCGCTTGGGACTCGTATCGTTGGTCGATTTGCAGCAGAAGACATTTTATCGACAAATGGCAAGAAGGTGTTGGTAGCCAAAGGTGAAGAAATTGCAGAAGAAAAAGCCAAGATTATTGAAGAAGCGGGTGTCGGGTCTGTTCTTTTACGATCGCCCATTGCGTGTCAAGCCCGAGTTGGTATTTGTGCAGTTTGTTATGGACGCGATTATTCAACGACTAAGTTAGTCGAAGTCGGAACGCCAGTCGGCGTCATGGCGGCGCAATCGATAGGTGAACCAGGAACTCAGCTTACTATGCGAGTGCGTCATGCCGGAGGCATAGTCGGGCTTGACGTTACCCAAGGATTACCTCGTGTTGAAGAGTTGTTTGAGTGCCGCATGCCGAGAAATTTGTCGCCAGTATCTGAGATTGCCGGAAAAGTAACAGTAAAGGAAACAGAACAAGGCTATGAGGTGACTGTTAAAGATGCGACCATGAAGCCTGCAGAAGAGCGTGAATACGTTATTCCGCTTACCAGCGAACTTAAAGTGAAAGATGGCGATCTTATTGCGGCAGGGGATCAATTAGCAAGCG
>CAYHQC010000120.1:0-2682 GCA_964358845.1 uncultured Gammaproteobacteria bacterium
TAAAAAGTTCTTCTACACAAACAATTAATCCTTAATCTGGAATCTAACTGTTCAAGCAAATCGGCAAAAAGTAAAATAAACTCTCGTTTTTTAAGTCAACACCGCCGCGGCAATGCGCACTGTTAAAACCAACAGTGTTTTAAATTTAAAATGTCTCGCTAATTATGCTATCGCTTAAATAACGAAACATTTTAGACAGCCTTAAAACTTGACATACAAATGATAGGCTGAACCGGAAATAATTGCTAAAATACTATAGTATAGAAATACCATAGTAGATGGTATTGGCATGACATTTTCAAAAAGCTGAAGCATAAAACTGTGTACAATCCACAGCCAAATTAGTGTTTTTTCTCATAGCGGATCTATCCTTCCGCCGCACCCGAGCGGATTTCAGGGATTCGCAAAATTGTGTTAGCAATTTTGCAGAAAATGGTTTCGAGCCGTACGGTAAAGATACACCAAAACGGAATAAACTATATCAGGGTTACTTTGGGCACTTTGTTGCGTGGCACGACCGAGTAATATTGTTGATATAAGGTTTTGATTGAGACGAATTTGGAACTGTTGAAGTGATTACTTAATCTTAAATGTTGAAAGAATTTTATTAACTATTTCTTGATCGTTAGTCTCTCCCCAAACTAAAATCGTGTAGTATATATCACTATTTGCAAAAGCGTAATACATATTAAACGATCCTCCGGGGCCGCTTAGAACCTTATTTTTATATTTCAAAATACCAAATGAAAATGGCGTGATCGGAGTGGTGTTTGCGCTCTCCAGCTCATCGTTTTTCGCTCGGTTATCATTTAACTTGTCAATAAATCTTTTAACGCCGTCGCTTGTTGATAAGTTGTATCCTAAATTTTCATTATTATGTTTTTGAACTTGAATTTTTACGCCGTTGGTATTACCTCGCTCGTATTTGTTCTCGTCATAATTTATTAGGTTATGGTCAAGGTAGATATGATAAGTACTTGGATAAGAAACTGTAAATCCAAGTTCACTGTTTGTGTATGATTTCCAGTTTTGATTTTCTTTCTTATTTGAAACTGGATTGTTCTGATTTGGTTCGTTAATTACCTTTTGAGTTATCTGTGGCACGTTGTATCTTTGCTGCTTTTCTTGATTTTTAACGGCAACGTATGTTCCACCACCGACAAATAAGACAGCAACTACAATTATTAAAGTCATTATTGACAGAAAGCCCTTTTGCGAGTTTTTCATGCTGTGCTAACTATAACATTTCTATCTTTATCATTCAACCAAAACAAAAACAGCGTGGGAAGGAGGATAAGAAATTCCCGATTTCGTTAAAAACGGAAAAAAATAACTCGGACATTCAATGTCCGAGTTCCGCGTCACCCCATATGGTTAACTGTACAGAACCTTGACTTTTAAGGGTTTAAGGTGTATGATATAAGATATTCCGGTTCTTTCACAATCTACTTTCACAATCTACTTGCTAAAGGTGGTCATAGCCAAAAGGTTCCGATTATTCGGTGTTTTCTGGCTATGACTACTGTGGTCAAAGCTCCGTCCTCGGATAGAGGAAAAACAAATAGCGAAAACCAAAAGGAGAAACCGCTATGGACAAGCAGACAGGAAAATTGATAGCACGTATCGCCGAGAACATACCTGATATGGAAAGCGAAGTAATGCAGAATTGGATTGACAGACCGAAGGAGCTTCAGAGCTTTTTGCTCGGTCTTAATCCTCCTCTCATCAAGGCAACACCCGTTCCCGAAGCATCGCTGGACTTCATCGTCCGCGTGGACCGCTCCGTCAAACCGAGCTACCCCGACTGGATGAAGAAGCTGATGCACCCCGAGCTGGAACTCTCGGGACCCGCTGAATACGACCTCTCAAAGGTTGACCAGTGGCTCCACAATGACCAGAAGCGTGGGTCCGTCGTCGGCAACACCATCTACAAGCCCTTGCAGGAGGGCGACAACCTCGCCACCTGCCTGAACTTGCAGGATGGGCTCGCCATTCAGCAGAAGGATATCGCCGTGTTCCGCAAGCTGTTCGCGGGCAAGGCGGTGTTCCTCTGGGGCTCGGTCGCGCAGAGCCGCGACGGCCGCCTGCGTGTCCCGTATCTTATTAAGGACGGCGGCGAGGTCGTGGTGCGTTGGTACTGGCTGGACCGCAGCTGGGATTCCAACGACCCCGCGCTCCGCTTCAGCAAGTAGCGCTCTAGACTTGGGGCACTGTGGTCTTTTTGACACTTTGCCCTTTGTCCTTGCATTCGCGTTTTTTGGGCATCACCACTTGTGTGTGGATGGCGCAGAACAACGCATCATTCACACACAAGTGAGTTGCTGGATTATTCCACGCTCACTTGTTTTTTGTTTGCCATATTGTCTACATTCTAGACGGTTACCCTTTGTCACCCCAATTCACTCAGATTGTCACCCCATAAGGGTAACTGTACATTTTCTTGACATATTTTTTAGCTTGTATATACTGGCAAACATTGATGATAAGACTTATAAAAATATTCTACAAAAAGCGGACCTAGTTCAGTTAAGTTTTTGTTTTCAAAAACTGTCCGCTATGGCGGATATTTTTATTTAAGAAAAGAAAATCCTGCAATTTAATAATTGAATATGAGTCCTTTTTCTCATGAGGGGTCAAGAGAGAAAGGGCGCAGGTAAAAAAATATGTAGAAGAAACTTTACA
>CAYHQC010000121.1:0-2678 GCA_964358845.1 uncultured Gammaproteobacteria bacterium
GGAAACTATTGAGCTTGATTCTGAGAAGAAAATAAGGGAAAATAGTCTTTGTCTTGAGTGGAAATATGTCATTTTGCTGAGGTAGCCAAGGTGGTCAAGGCGCGTGTCTGAAAAACACGTTATACAGGTTCGACTCCTGTCCTCAGCACAAAAAAGCAAGTCGTGATAATAATCAATTTTGCAGATTAGAAAATTTCAGGTATAATACCATTCTTATTTACTATGGTGCATGAAGATAGGATATCAAGAACAACAGTTTCGCCAAAGGAGGGTGCCAGAATACCTTTGGTTTGTTTGACATGCGGCGCAGTGCACCAACCGGGAAATAAATCTCCACAGGAAACCTGCGGAACATTAATCAAATTTCTAACATGTAGTGTATCTGCTCATCATCTTACGGCTTATACGCCAGTATCTGGATGGAAACTAGGTGAGCCGTGTTCGCAAAGTACTTATGGCTGTAAGGGTACTTTATTGGATTCAGGAGTAACCCGTCCGTGCCCTGGTAAGCTCACGGAACAAACTTTAAAGCTTCCATAACTTTGGTGCACTTAATGATAGCAGGCTAGAACACTTCATTCAACAGGTCGAGGCTATACGGCGTTCGTATATAGCTGTTCCTATCTACTCTTGACACTTAATCAAATCCTATGCCTACAAAGCTCACAATCGATAGTAAATCAGTAACTAAACCTAAATCTGCTGAGGAAATTAGGAATTTTTTTGCATGTATGGAAACGGGAGCAGATCCAGAAACCGTGCTTCAAGAGGCTTATAAAGAGATTCGTAAAAAAAAAGAAAACAGACAAAAACCAACGCTTGAAAGCAATTTGTTTCAGGCATTGACACTTGTAGAATTTGAAAAAGGATGGCTTATGACATTTTTTACTATACCAGAGCAATATAAAACGTTTGGTGTAGACATGATGAGACAGCTGCAAAAAGAATATAACTGTACGACTATCAGTGAAAAGGCAACGGCCGAACTAGCCACAATAAGCTATATTCGTACGTTGGGGGTACAGTCTCGGATCAATAGCTATTTAGGTAAAGGGGAGCTTACGGAAATTGGTGTTAAATTTTTGGCTGTTATGAGCAAGGAGTTGGACAGAGCTAACAGGCACTATTTGACAGCGATTCAAGCCTTACGGTTACTGAAGCAGCCACCTATGCAGATAAAAGTTAGTGCCGATACCGCTATTATCGGACAGAATCAAGTAGTACAGGCAAACCATGATTAACCCATACGATTTAGGAAGTTTTCAACTTGCTGATAGCTTACAAAAAATCCATATTGATGAATTGGTCAGACGGGCGAAAAAGGTACTAAAGCAAAGGCTTGTAGAGGCCCAGATTGAGTCTTTAGGCATTGCTGTCAGACTCACTATTTCGAAAACGAGGTTTAGTGGTGAAAGACTGTGGTTTGTGTGTCCGGTGTGCGCAAAAAGAGTAGGCACGCTTTATCGTCATGGCTTAAAAGAGATAGTAGGGTGCAGGAACTGCTTGGAAGTGAAATATAGAAAACAGAGATATAAGGGAATGTTGGAAGCAGAAGCATAAATCTGGGGCATCCCGATGCCAGCTAGAACCGATTGTGCGGCAGATGTGGGAGTTGAGGCAAGTGTTTCATTCGGGCATGGATGAAAATTTACGGAATATGATTGACCATCAGCTCATCGTTTCGCAATAATAGCTGCTTCCGAACGGTAGTCCCCCGGATATGGACTCCATCCAAAACCAAGTTCGACAGTACCGGTAAAGTGCTGTTTTTCATCAGGGCCAAGAGTGGTCCAATCATGCATCATAAGACCTAAGCCTGGATTAGCTTTGTTACTCGCTATTACAAAAAGAAAGGCAAATGGTGGATAGGCTATTTCTTGACACCATCTCCACGTTTCGGTTTTTAGATCTACGCGCAGTTGCGGCCCCATGGTACGAATTTTTGGACCAACGTAGAGTGAAAAACCAAGCTCAAGACCGGCAGGCAATGGTTCTTTCGATTGTTCTAGAATAATTCGACGTAACTCTGGGTAGCGTCCTGCCAAATTCCAAGATCCGCTCAGGCTACACATGCATGATAATACTTGGCGTACAAAAGCCCCTGGCCTTACAGGACCATCCTCCTTGCTACCAAATGTGACCTCCCAGCCAAACGGGCCTTCAAGTTGGTTTAAGGAGGCTAGGGTGCCAGGCTCAAATCCGTTGATAATTTTCTTCGCCCGTTCAGTCCAATCTTTGTATTCGTTGCCGTAATTTATACCGGTTAAGGTGTTGCAGGTGCGACAAATTGTATAACCAAAAACTCCCCCCTGCTCAGTTTTATGATTCATCTCGGGGTTGGCATCCAATTTGTCATGCAGCCAGTCATCAAATGTAAGCATGTGAAGGCGTTCTTTGTTGCCACTCGATTTTGGAGGTAAGTGTTCCTTTGTAAGATCTCCTACCTGTCCGCAGAGGCGACAGCGGGCGCGTACGGGGTGTTTTGGTAGCATTGAGACAGTGTTTTCAGAAATAGTCTCTCCTGTGGGATCAGTTTTGACAAACCCAGCAGGAGTTGCCTCCACAGCTTCATCCAAGAGCCTCTTTACCACAGGGTTCTGCGGATTAACGTCTTTAGACACGATTATCCAGTTCATATCATTGTGGGAGTGTTGCCTTGCGGTTCATTCATATGATCA
>CAYHQC010000122.1:0-2669 GCA_964358845.1 uncultured Gammaproteobacteria bacterium
TACCACTAATTAAGTGTATCAGAATCGGTCATTTTGTTTTTCACTAACTATATATGTTGGCTGAAACTTCCATGACGTGTCGTAGATAGCGTCTGTTTTTGTATCGAGATTTTTAAGGATTCTATTAAACGGTCGATCGTTTATTGTATTGGGGCTGTATCCGATGATAAGAGATGGTCTCAGGACTATCCAGCCTGCCTTTGTGTTTTTTACATATTCCTCACTGTGAAATTTCGTTTCGCCATAGACATCTTCAGGATTTATTGCACCGAATGATGACATGAAAATTACTTTTGCACCCATAGCGCTTGCCTCTGACACAATATTTTTTGTGCTCGTTTGATTGAGTGTAATCGCAGCCTCAGGGTTTGCGGCACACGTACGAGGATTTGCATCTGCCGCAACGTGAATGATTACGTTTGGTTTTTGTTCTGATATAGTTTGGGTAATCTCTCTCGGGTTAGTTATGTCTAGTGGAATAAATTTCGGTGAGAGTTTGTTGCCATGAAATGTGCCAATGATATCGAATTGTTTGGAGAGATCAAAAAACAATCTTGCACCGACGTAACTACTAGCTCCTGTAAGAAGGATTTTCATATTGTATTATGATAATAATCTAAATCTAATTTTGTTATGATAGAGAGTGGCGATGGGAGATTATTTAATGGAAAAAATCCAATTGCATCGCATTTGTCATGCTCCATGATTTTGGGAGGTCGGTTAGAGAGTATTTTTGCTAAAAATGTCGTAGGTACCCAATGCTGATTTTCATTTAGAATGATGTGATCCGTCGCTGGAAATTGCTTAAGAATTTCGATTTCGACGCCATATTCTTCTTTCATTTCTCTTTGTATGGCATCGATGAGTTTTTCTCCAAATTCGACACTCCCACCAGGGACTTCCCAACATCCGCGTTCGTTTTTACAGTTTTGACTTCTTTTAGATAAGAAGAGCTGCCCTTGTTCATTAAATATCATGGCTCCTACGGAAACGCCTATGTAATCAATTCCTATTTTCATACGTATTGAGACAATTAATTTTTTTCATTCAATAGTTTTATCGCATCTTCGATATGCTGTTTGTGATCGAGGGCCATTTGGTCTGGTAACTCATCAAGCGAAAACCATTTAATATCCATGGCATCATCACCTTGTTTGGCCTTCTTATCTGAGACAGTAACTAAGTAAACGAGGTTAATTACTTGTTTTGGGTGTCTTGTGGGAGAGCTGTATACACCGACTAATGTAGTTTCAAGTACATCGAGATCGGTTTCTTCTTTGACTTCTCGTTTGACTGTTTCCTCTGCTGATTCATCCCACTCTACATATCCCCCAGGCGTTCCCCAAAAGCCTTTATTTGGTTCAACGCCTCGTTGAATGAGTAATACTTGATTGTCTTTGATGATGACTGCATCTATTGATACACCCCTGTTGGGGTATCTTTTGCAGTGAGGACATTGCTCGTTGTTTTTTAGACTATTCATATATTATTTTCTATACACTTCATCATGCGTACCGATGTCCACAAAATATGCTATATTTTGGTCTCTATGTTGATACACCATTCGTACTGATGGAGTAATCGATATACTACACATATTATTATACATACCAGTAAGCTTGTGAAGCCGCAACGATGGATGTTTGGGGTTGGATTCAAATAACGCAATTTGTTTCTCAATTTTATCAGTAAGCTTTCGGTTCTTTGAATAGAGTTGAGTGATTGTCTTTTGGACAAATGGAGAAAATTTAGCCTTCATGGAGCTCTTTGAAAAAATTTGACGCGTCTACTGCTTGATTCAGTTGATTTAATGCTTCTTTGGTTTTCTTTTCAGAATTTAAGGACTGTTGAAAAGTAGGATATTCGATATCTGCTACTTCTTTTAGAATTAAGTGTTTCACGAGTTGGGTAACTGGTACTCCAACAAGAGCAGCTCTAGAAGCAAGAAGCGCGTTCAATTGTTCAGACAGGCTGATTTTTAACTGGATTTGTGCGGTATTCATATATTTAGTATCTATATAATACCTATTTTATACCTATTCGTCAAGAGATCGTCTTTGAGATTTTTGTATTGTTTGGTGGTCAGTCCGGTCCAAGCTTTTGTGATTTCATTGGTAAGTATGGCAAACTCCAAACCTTCCTTGACGCCTCGAGTTTCCCATTCATCGGTAAGAGATTTTCGGATTTCTATACTTTTTAATCGTTGATTGATCCAATTCTGACTGTAGCCTTTTTGTAAGTACGTTTTAAGAGCTCTGTTTATAGCAAGTTCAGGGTCAGCAGTTTCTTCGAGTCGTTCGTACCCGACTTGCGCTAACCAAAGCTTGAATGGTTCAGCGTTTGGAGAGGGAATTGATTGGATAATGCGCAACATGACTTCTGTATCTGCAACATCTGTTAGTCGCATTTTGCCGTCAGCTGCAATCATTTTCAAAGCGTGACATTTTGTCACGGTTTCATTTCCACCCTCTTTTAAGAGTCTTTCTTTAAGTTTCCTCCAATATGCTAAGGGGTCAATGCTGTTCGTTAAGACGGTAACGATGTCAGATACAGAGAAATACCACAATTCTTTTTCGTCATCCCATTGTCGACGAATTCTTTTTCCTTCAAATAAAGTTAATCTCTCTTCGGGTCAATTCCCCGACGCTCTGCGTCGTATAATACATGCG
>CAYHQC010000123.1:0-2599 GCA_964358845.1 uncultured Gammaproteobacteria bacterium
TAAGTCCAAATACAATATAGAGAAGCAATGCTAACATGGCGTTATCTTAACACACTTATCATAAAAATGACCACCTGCACGCTCACGCACAGGTAGTCATTTTTGTTTCTTGGTAGTATTTACCAATCGCGTCCTCCACGATCGTCAAATCCACCACCTCTGGTACTACCTCCTCTGTGTCCACCCCCATGTCCACCACCACTTCCACCTCGTCCACCGCCTCCGTATCCACCACCACTTCCACCTCGTCCACCGCCTCCGTATCCACCACCACCCTGGTATCCACCGCTACCTCCGGGTCTTCGTGGTTCCATTGGTCTGGCTTCACTGACTGCGATTTCTCGACCGTCAAGTGTTTTGCCTTGCAATTCCTGCAATGCACGAGCGGCTTCTTCTTCTGTGGTCATTTCTACAAATCCAAATCCTTTGGATTTGCCTGTAAATTTATCCATGATGACCGCAGCTGAAACAACTGTCCCAACGGTTGAAAAGAAATCTTTGAGAGTTTGGTCTGTCGTATCCCACGATAGTCTTCCTACAAATAATTTTTTCATCATACTATTGTTTTCACCTCCCCTTTTTAGAGTTATCGCGTCTTCGTTTGCAAATAGGCAATACGTGCGCAAACTCTTAGCTATCAGTTCATCTACTGTCTATTTTGGTCGCCGCGTATCGCGGGAATACGATTCTGACAAACAGAAGAGTCTTGATGGCTTCATTATATCATAGTGCTATAATCCAGTCATGGTAAAAACTCGTGATACCACAGCTCGCAAAGCAATACTTGATATACTCACAACCAGTGATGAGCCTCGTACAGTCAAAGATATTATTAAGTTTCTGTCCGAACGAATGTTTGACGTCGATCGCACCACAGTATTTCGCATTATGAATGCATTCACAGATCGAGGTGTAGTCCGTAAACTTGAGTTTGGGGAAGGTAATTTTCGATATGAACTATTATCCCTTCCGCATCACTATCACATCATGTGCACGCATTGTGGAAGTATTCGTGATGTAGAAGGCTGTGATGTGGAAGAGATCGAGAAGCAAACAGCGAAAAAATATAATTTTAAAATCATTCATCACCGTCTCGACTTTTTTGGGTTATGTGAGAATTGTCAGTAATTATTTGAGAAATGGCTTGATATACATGCGAATTTTGTCTTCTGATAATTTGGTCATGTCGTCGCCTAAGAATATATTTCCTTTAAGTTTCAAAATATTCGTGCGAAAGTCTATCAGTTGATTGTCAGATAGTCCGTATCCATCATTGCACATAAATACATCTGGATCTGTGTTCCAAAATATACTGGTCCATCGACGGGTGGCAAGATTTTTCATGATATTTTTGAATCGCTTCCTATTAAAATATTTTCCAAGCCATGGAATTGATTGTATGTGTGGCGTGAGCGCGTCAGGACCTATACGCATGCCATCAACAGCGCCTATGGCAGGAATCAATGGAGATCCACATCCCAATATATAAATTTTCGGATATTTCTTTTTGATGCGAAGAAGAAATTGACGTAAAAGTAGGTCTGCTTCTTCGTCTGTTCTATCTGGTACAAAGTGATTGGCATAGAGAAAGTCGAGTTTTATAAGCTCAAATCCGCAATCAACGATAAGCCATGCAATGACCTGTTCTAAATATGTTTGTACGTATTTATTTTTGACATCGAGCATGTATTTATTAAAAGGTAAGAATTTATCCCACGATGTCATGCGGAGACTATGGAGGAATGTGCCATCTTTTTGTACAAACCAATCAGGGTGATTTTTTACAATCTCAGCCTTTGGTGATACGAGAAAGGGGGCCAACCAAATACCGGGTTTAAATTCACGCGTTTTAAGTTTTTTAGCTAACCGTTTCATGCCTGTAGGAAACTTTCTTTTGTCGCAATCTAACCAATCGCCCCATGCATTATTCCAACCCTCGTCTAATAAAATATATTCAAATGCGGAGAGGTTATTTTTTTGGAGCGCATGGACTTGGTTTAGGATGATGGTTTCGTTTATTTCTGTACCAAATGCATAATAGGAGCACCAGCCCTTAATTGGCTTTTTTAGCTTGGGCGTCGATGTACCGACAAGTGAAATATTAACAGGGATTGGTTTAGGGGGGTGTAAAAAAATTGGAACGCGTCCAATGTTTTTTACGTCATACCCAGTCGACCATGATTGCCATCCAGAAGAGAGAAGTTTTTGAAGGTGGTAGCGCGTTATTTTCATCGCGTTTATTTTCCACCTTTTTTCCAATCCGCTTTGGTAATAAGCGGCGCGTACACATCATCTTCAATGTCGATGCGAAGGTTTGTAATTTCTTCGTTGGTTGGATTTCTTGATTGAAATTGTACAAATGGTACATCAGTAATTACCGCAAGCGGGGTTTGTTCCTTGCCTTCTCCCATGACCGTTACAGCCCCCATGGCCAATCCATCAGCGATGTTTGATTGGGTCATTGTAAGCTTACGGCCAAAAATATCAGGTTTACCTATATAGTTATTGAGTGCTAAAAATCCACTATGGGAAAGAGCTACCCCTGTGGTGCCCCAGCGAAGAGGGGAAGATCGACTGTCAGTGATGATAATTCCGATAT
>CAYHQC010000124.1:0-2556 GCA_964358845.1 uncultured Gammaproteobacteria bacterium
TTGTATTTCTTCCTTCCGCGGAATGAATTACTGTAGGCGTTCCCCCCTCCATCACCGCGACACACGAATTAGTGGTACCCAAATCTATTCCAATAATTTTTGCCATATATTTCCTTTCTTAAAAACACTTGCAAATTTATTTGCTTAGTGTTTCTTGACCCACCAAGCGAATGCTCCGTAAGCCGCAGTAGACATCTACTAAGGCGAACGGCAAATTGCGGTGGGCTATTCAACTTGTTAATATGTATTCAAATCTGCAAATTTTATAAATAAATAATTAAATCATGTTAAAGATTCAATTCATTATCTGATTTATTTGTAGATTTGTCGTTTGTAGATTGATCCATTTGTTTTCCCACTTTAACCTGTGCCACTCGCAACACTTTTCCTCTAAATGTATAACCAGGAAGCGTTTCTTCGACTATTATATCGTTTTCTCCCCCTGCCAGTACTGGCAGGTCAACTACCTCTATACATTCCATCTCATGCGGATTAAATGGCTTACCTACAACTACAATTCTTTCAACTCCCTGCTCTTTGAGTACCGAGAGAAGCTGTTTGTATGCCAAATCAAATCCAGCATCTTTTATATGTTCTGAAACTTTATCAAAAGTATCAACAACAGGCAATAATCTAGAAATGACAATTTCAGCAGCAAATAAACGTGCATCCCGTACTTGTTCTAGAGATCTCTTCTCAAGATTTTGATAATCTGCCATGGCACGAATATATTTATCTTTCCATGCCACTTCTTCAGCTATATCTTTTATTTTATCATCTGCTTTTTTCATATTACCAGCTTTCTGCAAATTCATCGATAAGATTACCCATGTACCGAACAATAGGGATGACGAACGGATAATTAAGCCTCGTCGGCCCAATGACCCCAATTGCTCCAGAAACATGCGTTGTATTAAATCGTCGACAAACAAATCCGCACTGTGAAAGTGGACCAAGAGTCAAATCAGTACCAACCAATATAGAGAATGAATCTTTATGCTGCTCTAATATTTTCCACCAAAATTCAAACTGATCAAGTGTCACTAATAAATCATGAGTCAGCTGGTAATCATAAAACTCCGGCATTGATAAAATGTTTGCAGCGCCTGCATAATATAAATCTCCCTCATTGGTAGCAGTTATGGCCAACATGTGCGTTGTTTCAGCCAATGTTTTCGTCGCTTCGCGAAGCAGTTTATCAATTTCTTGTCGGTGATTCCAAATCTTTTCCTTTACTGCAACTTCCTCAGCCACAGACATATCTTTTGGTTTCATCAAATGATCAACATAATAACGAAGTGCCACTGGGGTTGGGCTTCTGCCGGCTGACGTATGCGGCTGATTGAGCATCCCAAGCTCGGTCAATCGCACCATTTCATTTCGAATGGTTGCGGGAGAAACACCCAAGTTATACTTTTTTTCAAGCGTTTGAGAACCTACGGCCTCAGCTGACGCGATATATTCGTCGATAACTGCTTTTAATATCTGAATCTGCCGTGGTGTAAGGTCAGTAATACTGTCCATTAGCCTCCTTTTGAACCTGATTAGCACTAATATACATCGAGTGCTAATATGTGTCAATAGGCATATTGCTTCTTATAGATATCTCTCGCATAATAGGGAAAGACATGAAAAAATTTGTTTTTATTTTGGTTGGAATTATTATGCTTCTTTCTATTCCTGCTACTGTATTTCTTTCCTCGAGAAATCAAGAGTTACGCAAAAAAGCCGCACCAGCAACAACATTATCACTCTCTCCTTCCCTCGTGACGAAAAAAGTTGGTGAAGAATTTACACTCGAAGCAATGATAAGTACCGCCGATAATCAGGTCGTTGCTTCAGAAATCCAACTTGCTTTCGATCCGACGAAGCTCGAGGCAATTTCTATCACAAACGGCATAAAATTCCCTCTTATACTCGTCTCCGGAACAATTGAATCAGGCACTGCGTCTATATCAGTAGGGGCTGCAAATACCACAACCCCTATTACGGGCTCTGGCACTGCGGCAATCATTATATTTAAAACACTTGCCGCCACTACCACCCCAACATCAATTACCTTTACACCGGAAACATTTGTCGGTGCACTTGGCGAAAGTGCAACAAACGTACTGGTAAATTCTATTCCGGCAAAAATTACAATCACATCAAATGCAGCGGCAGAAACGCCTACGCCAACGCTCTCATCTCAAACAACGCTGACGCCAACCCCAACTCTCGCGTTACAAACAACAATCACTCCAACTCCTACACTTGCGTTGATATCTTCTCCCCCTTCTTCTAGCGGGAGCGCTCTACAAATTACAACACCAATAAGCAATCAAGCGTTGCTTACAGACCAGCCCACAATCACAGGAAAAGCTCCGCCCAACGCAACAGTCACAATCACCATTTATTCTGAGCCACAAACCGTCACAGTTGTGACAGACGCCAATGGTAATTGGAAATATGTCGTTTCTGATCCTCTGGACGCAGGACCTCATACAATAGTCGTCGCGGCGCTTGATCCAATCACCAATGTCACCAAAACAGCGACTCTTGCTTTCGTCGTATCAG
>CAYHQC010000125.1:0-2528 GCA_964358845.1 uncultured Gammaproteobacteria bacterium
GCGCCAGCCGCGTGCGGTCTACCAACTCAATGACCTGATTAAACTTTTTCGCCACCAGCGTACGGAGTTGAAATGGGTCTTGCCTAAGTCGTAAGCAGGGGTAATATCGCAGTACCTATCGGGGTAGGACAACAAAAGTGCGGAAGGGAGTTACCGCTGATTCACCATTCACTGCGCCAGTCTTGCGCGCAGATAAAGCCTTGTCATCGCACCATACGGTTGTTGTATTGCAAGACTTAACCCTTCAAGGATGTTGTGTGCCGAGCTATGGATAAGGACACCGCAAAGGCGACAGAAGAAATTGCCAAGACCAGCGGGAAAGCGCTTGACGTCATCGAAAAGGTCGGCAGCTTTTTTAACAAAGTTGTTGGAGACGCCGCCGCAGAACTCGGTGGTGTCGTTCACGATTGGGCGAGACTCTATAGGTATAAGAACCTGCTGAGGCTGCAAGACAAGGTTGAGGAGATACACAGAGCGAGAAAACTACAAGGGAAGAGTATTCCAGTGCCGCCGCGGTTCGCGATTCCGCTTCTGCAAGCGGCCTCAGAGGAGGATGACGAATCTATTCAAGATATGTGGGCTGGCCTTATCGCCAACTCCACGGACCCAGACAAGCATCTGGAGCCCAAGAAGATTTTTACTGAAATTCTTTCTTCTCTCGAGCCGCTCGATGCAAAAATACTTAAGTACCTATCGAGTCAAGGATGGCTCATGCACCGAAATGTTCCAAACGGGGGCATTACACTGGCCAAAATTCAATCGGTGCAGCAAGTCAGCGAGGACGATATCCGGCTTTCCCTCCAGAACCTCCATCGCCTCGGATGCATCATTGACGAATTTGAGGCAACTTGGGATCAAATAGACACCACTAGCTTTGGCCAACGAATAACAGACCCAAAGACAACATACCGCCCTTCTCCACTGGGCTTCTCGCTACTCAATGCTTGCGACACTAAGGCGCTGGAAATTTTGGAAAAATAAAGAACAGGATAGGAATAGAGATATTCCACTTTCTCAATGATTTTTTCCGTGGGATTTCCAGAATGAGTGGCTATGCGTTACTTGTTTCTTGTCTCGCCCTGTTGTTAAGCGCGTTTACTTTTTATTGGACATCACTTCGGTACAAGAAAGATTTTTTCCTTGTCAGGATTGACAGTATTGGTGAAATAGCCATTACACGGTTCGCTCTGATAAATGGTGGCAACAAAGATATTTTAGTTACTAATGTAATGTGTGGCTTTGAATGCAAGGATGGTAGTCAATCGTATCCGGCGCAGAGAATCGAGCTTACTGAAGGTAACTCTTTTCTTGTTCATGCAGGGAAAGCCATACACTGCAAAGTTAATTTTTTAGAGCCATTTTCTTCTTCCTTTGCCCAGCAAGGTAGGGAAGAGAGACACGGACCATTGACTTTATATGCGATGAATACGGTGATTGACGTCGAGTGGATTCTGCCTAACGGCAGGGACTATAAAAAGTCGGTAAAAATTATCAAATATGGATTTGATATAAATGGGCATATATCCATGCGGTCCCCGTTAGGCAAAAAGTTTGATTTGCATGCCTGACTTATGTGTCTATGAAAGAAATCAGGAAAAATTAGAAACAGACCACTGTTATGACAGCTTATTAATAGGGAGGAACAATGGGCCTCTTCAAGTCTGTATCAGACAAGCTGCGCGAAATGAAGCAGCGCGCAAAAAATAAAAAACAATTTATCAGTAATGTTATGCAGTCTGTACAGGATGGCGAGCTTACTGATGTCGAAATGGATGAATTAACTGGTCAATATAAGGAATTTGGCATTACGGAGTCTGAACTCAAAAAAATACGCCTTACCGCCTATATAGCCGCTAGCAAGGTAGTAAGACAAGACGGAATAGTGACCAACGAAGAATATGAAAAACTAAAAAAGATACAACAATTCCTCAAGATTCCTGACGAAGATATACGAGGCACCAAGCAAGAACTGACGCGCTTATGCCTTATCAACGAAATTCAGCAAGGCAACCTTCCCGCAATTACTACCTCACCGGTGATTCTGCAAAAGAGTGAGAAAGCGCATTGGGTTGAGCCAGGAGCTCTATTGGAAGAGCGTGTTATTAGTAGGCGCTATGAAGGTGGTTCACATGGAGTCAGTATCAGAATAATGAGAGGCGTTAGCTACCGCGTAGGCGCGCATAGAGGGCATATCGTAAGTGAAACGGGTATTGTCCCTGTTAGTAGCGGAGATTTCGTTATAACGAACAAACGCGCCATTTTCAGTGGAGACAAAAAATCATTTGCGCTACGGATTGATAAATTATTAGATTTAGAAATGTTCTCTGATGGCGCAAGGCTTACTGACGACAAAGGAAAGATCAGGCAAGTAAAATTTAACGTACCTGAAAATACAGATATCGTAGGTGCTGTTCTGACTCAAGTGATTAATGGTGAGGGGAAATAGGAACAGAAATAGGGACATTCTACTTTTCTCGCCCTCCAAACTGACAGGGAATGAAACCAATGTTTATCGTGCTTCTTAAATT
>CAYHQC010000126.1:0-2377 GCA_964358845.1 uncultured Gammaproteobacteria bacterium
GAGAGGCAAGTCGTATATAAAACATTGTTACAAAAGGGAGGTGTCATATGGCACAGAAAATAAAACCGTTGTTTGATAATGTCCTTATAAAGCCTCTTGAGGCAGAGACAAGATTGCCTTCTGGCTTAGTGCTTCCCGATAGTGCGAAAGAAAAACCACAAATGGGGGAAGTGATGGCCGTAGGGACTGGAAGTGCTTGTTCAGGTGATAGCAAGTGTGGTTGCTGTGATGGTAAAAATGAGATGGTCGTTAAAGTAGGGCAAAAAGTAATGTATAAAAAATGGGGAGGCAATGAAATTAAAGTAGAAGGTAAAGAATGGATGCTGGTTGAACAAAAAGATATATTGGCAATTTTAGAGTAAAAACATTGACGTCCCCCTTCGCCAAGGCTTCGGGGGATTTAAGAAACGGTAAGCAATTAGAATTGCAACCGTTTCTAAAAGAAAGGAAATATATGGCAAAACAACTGAAATTTTCTGAGGATGCACGACAGGCGCTTATTCGCGGCGTCAATATTTTAGCTAAGGCAGTCGTTACGACATTGGGGCCTAAAGGCCGTAATGTCGCGATTGATAAAAAATGGGGCGCTCCAAACGTCATCCATGACGGTGTCTCAGTAGCCAAAGAAATTGAACTTGCTGACCCATTTGAAAATATGGGAGCGCAGCTGGTCAAAGAAGCCGCAAGCAAAACCAATGATGTGGCGGGTGATGGTACGACTACTTCAACGCTTTTGACCCAAGCAATAGTAAACATTGGATTTAAAAACGTGACAGCAGGAGCTAATCCCATGCAGCTTAAAACGGGCATGGAAAAAGCACTTGAGTCAGTTGTTTCAGAATTAAAGAAAATGTCAAAGACGGTTAAAGATGCTGATGTAGCTAAGGTAGCTACTATTTCTGCACAAGATGAAAAAATTGGCGCTCTTATCGCCGAAGCTCTTACCAAAGTTGGCAAAGACGGTGTGGTCACTGTAGAAGAAGGCAAGGGGCTTACGATGGAGATAGAGTACAAAGAGGGCATGGAGTTTGACAAAGGATATGCGTCTGCATACTTTGTGACAAATGCTGAACGGATGGAGGCTGAAATTGCAGATCCATATATTCTTATCACCGACAAGAAAATTTCAGCCATTGCCGACCTTCTTCCATTTTTGGAAGGATTTGTAAAGGTGAGTAAAAATCTTGTCATCATTGCTGACGATATCGATGCCGAAGCGCTTGCGACGTTGGTTGTCAATAAACTTCGCGGCACTTTAAACGTTTTAGCGGTAAAGGCGCCTGGATTTGGTGATAGACGTAAAGAAATGCTTGAAGATATTGCAATCTTAACCGGCGGTACAGTTATCTCTGAAGATACTGGCAGGAAGCTCGATAACGTTACCGTAGAGGATTGTGGACGAGCTGATAAAGTTTGGGCGGATAAAGAAGCGTGCCGAATTATAGGCGGCAAAGGCACGTCAGCCACAGTGAAAGCGCGTGTCGCACAAATTAGAACAGCGATTGATGAAACGACATCAGATTTTGATCGCGAAAAGTTTCAGGAAAGACTTGCAAAGTTGGCGGGTGGTGTCGCCGTTATAAATGTCGGAGCAGCGACAGAAATTGAGCTGAAAGACAAAAAAGAACGAGTCAATGATGCAGTTGCCGCGACGAAAGCTGCTTTGGAAGAGGGAATAGTCCCGGGAGGAGGCGTTGCAGTACTTCGTGCTCGAGGATTACTGCTCAAACTTAAGGAAACGCTTGATAATGCGGATGAAAAAACGGGAGTAGATATACTCTATAAAGCGTTGGGTGAGCCAATCCGTATGATAGCTGAAAATGCAGGAGCTGATTCTGGATGGGTGCTTAAAACTGTCGAAGAAAATAAAGGAAATGCCGACTTTGGCTTTAATGCCATGACGATGCAGTTTGGCTCCATGATAGCAGCTGGGGTCATAGATCCTGTAAAGGTGACGCGATCGGCCGTACAAAATGCAGTGTCTGTAGGAATGATGATTCTTACGACTGAAGCATTAATTACTGACATTCCTGAGAAAAAGGATGCTCCACCTGGTGGAGGTGGCGGCATGCCCGGAGGCATGGGCGGCATGGGTGGAATGGATTATTGAGCGAAGCGAAACCCCTCGAAGCTTTAGCGAAGTGGGGTTAACAATTTATTGTTAACCAACAGCCCTTCGATTCGGAGGGTTTTTGGTATACTATTTGAGATTTGTGGTGGATTACGGTGATCGCATGAAAACCAATATAGAAATATATTAACATATTAGCATGCTAATATATCGATATGATTATGAATTTTGAACTGAAAAATATTACTTTTTTTATTAGACTTGTTGCGATATAGCTTCATTTAATAGCTGTGATGAGAGGTTTTG
>CAYHQC010000127.1:0-2340 GCA_964358845.1 uncultured Gammaproteobacteria bacterium
CAAAAGAAATGATGTGATCGTCATGGATAAACAGGGTAAGCCGATTAGCATAGAGTTTATTGGAGTGTTTCCAAAAGAGCTTAATGTATCGGATCTTACGCAGGCCTTTGGTGTCAAAAAGACGGAGCCGTTTCTTTTGACGAACTAAGTGTGCCTCTTTATTACCCTTAGGCCTGCCTGCCATCCTACCGGCGGGTAAACAGGCGAAGCAGGGAGTCACACTCATTCTTTTTTTGAAAAAGACCATAAGCATTATGATTGCGCCTCGAGGTTGCGACGAGATAGTTCGATTGATACAATAAAGTCATGACACAACAAGAATACGATATCTTCAAACAACAGCTTTATAAAAAAGCTACGAAAGAATATACGGAAAAATTTCTTCATCTGACAAAGGAGATAGTCGCATGGCTGACACAGTATCTTTAGATCCTTTTGTAGTTCAAACGATAACCTCTTACGCACAAGCGCTCCGTATTCGGGGCGTTCCGTTTGATAAAATACTCGTGTTTGGTTCGCACGCAAAAGGTACGTCAACGCCCAAAAGTGATATCGATGTGTGTGTGATTTCTCCAACGTTTGGACACGATTATCATAAAGCATTAGTTTCGCTTCTATCTTCTTCTATAGATATAGAGGGAGATTTGGATATCGTACCGTATACACCGTCTGATCTTTTGGATCGATATGATCCGTTAGCTACTGAAATTCGAACATACGGGAAATTTGTCGTATAATTTTCTTCTATTTTTACTCTCGTAGAGTGGTGGACAACCGTTAGATGATTAAAAGATAAGGCAAGTATTGAGGGGCATTTCTTCAGAGAAAAATATGCGCATCGTGTGTGGATAGAAATCAAAATTTAAAATCAGTAGTTTTTTGTGAAATCGTAATATGCGCATGATATGTTACAATATGTCTATGAAGCCGGAAACGAAGCTTTGGATATCGTTGGCTGATGATGACTTTAAAAATGCGTCATTGCTCTGGGAAAATCATCGGTATGGGGCGACGATTTTTTTTAGCCAACAGGCGGTAGAGAAAATTCTGAAAGCATACGTTATTGAGTATCATAATCAAGTTCCATCAAAAACTCACAGAATAGAGAGATTGTTGGAGGAAGCAAAGCTAGAGTTTGATTTTACGCCAGTGGTCGATATTGCTGAACTATCAAAAGCGTATATTCGTGTACGATATCCGGATTTGAATACGTCATATTATCGAAAGCGAGAAAAAGTCGAACCACTTTTTCTTGTGGCAAAAAAGGTATATCTATGGGTCAAAAACAAATTCACCAAGTAATAAAAGTTTTTTATGATCGCGTACAGAAGCGATTTGGTCCGTCGCGCGTACTGCTTTGCGGTTCATATGCGCGTGGGGAAGCAACAGACTACAGTGATGTGGATGTCGTCGTGGTTTCGGACGCTATGGGTAGGGTGCCAAAAGAAAAACGTCTTGACGAATTATATGCATTAACAACTGATCTTACTCCAGATTTTCATGTTTTTGGATTAACACAGGATGAATATCGTGATGTGAGCCCATATTCAACCCTTGCAGAAATGAAAAAACATGCCGTTTTGGTAGTGTGATACGTATACATTGCCACCTGTTTTGGTGGAATACCTGCCTGCCCTCCTACCGGCGGGTAAACTGGCGAGGCAGGGTGGGTGGTAAAGTTATGCTATACTATTTCTCGTATGGTAAAACGGAATGCATTGCTTTTTACCCTCTTGGCTTCGCTTCTTCTCAATCTTTTCTGGGCAGTCCCGCGCATTATTAACCAGTTTTCTTCGTTTTACTTTATAAGCTTTTTCAGTCTTTGTATATCTGTTTCTATACTCGGAAAGATGCGCGTGTATCGTTGCGCGTTTGCAATAAGTTCGAGCAGTGCACGTGGGTCTTTTTGTTGGGTAGAGCGCGTTCTATATCGCGTCAATGCTTTGCATTCTGCACGTAGACTTGCTTGTGCCTGCAAAGCCATCCATTCGTTGTCGTCGGTATGCGGAAGCTGTTGTACATCTCGTGCGCCTGCTAATGCTTTGAGCAATGCCGAGCTCTCTTTGGGTGGTGCTGATTTTTCAAATTCGATAATCGCTCCTGCTTGATCTGCAAGGTGTGCCCCTACACCCGCGCGTTTAAGGTATGTGCCTACTCGTGGATCTTTTTCTTTTGCTTTTGAAAATAGTTGAAATATTTTTATCATGTATATAGTAGTATAGCTGTTTATCTCGGGTTAACGAATTCTTCTCCCATGTGTGTCAAATCGTGGTTTAAATTCTGAATTACTAACCCCCGGTGTTAACAGGATATCATTCCAAAATAGAAATGTCACCCCCT
>CAYHQC010000128.1:0-2293 GCA_964358845.1 uncultured Gammaproteobacteria bacterium
GGAATTACGTCAAAGAACTTCGGACTCGGCGTTTAGAAAACAGGGTACTTGACACTTTCCTCAAAAGAAACGTGAGGATATTCGACACGAATTAGGACATCATATACCTCTCATAGACCACGATGTTCAAATATCTGCATCTATAGAAGACGAAGATGATACAGTCACATATTCTTTAAACCTCACACATCACAATGTATCACCTCTTGAACAACTGGAGTCTGCAGCTATGCCGAGAAAAGACAAACGAATGAAGCACAAGTTAAGTGATACAGATCATGAAAATATTCGTGGTGCATTAGCTCGTTTAAAGGGTTAATATTTTTTTTCTATAATCGGACCCGTTGGAGAATCCTCCACTATAAAACCTTCTTTCACAATTTGATCACGAAGCTCATCTGACTTTATAAAGTCTTTATCCTTGCGCGCCGCCTCACGCTTTGCGACTAAATCCAAAACCACTTGAGGAATTGGTTCTTGAGCTTTGATCTTTTGAGGCTCTCCAAATTTCAATCCCAATACCTCGTCAAAACTTAAAAGCAAATCGTATTTATCACTCGATGGGATATTAGATTTAAGCGTTTCCCACACCACTGCCAACGCTTGTGGTGTGTTCATGTCGTTACCAAGGGCGGCATCAAACGCATCACGAAACGCATCTACCTTTTCTAATTTTTCATTAGACAAATTGGTTCGATAGGACTCTTTTTTGAGATTGAAAACAAGCAAACGCAGCTCGCGTAAACTATTTTCCGCCCCTGTAAGGGAGTCCCATGTGAAATTTAATTCACTTCTATACTGGCTCGTCAGATACAAATATCGAAGGGCTAATGGATCTATCCCCTTTTTCACTACATCTTCTATCGTATAAAAATTTCCTAAGCTCTTGCTCATTTTTTTGCCATCCACTCGCAAGAAATTATAGTGCACCCAGAAACGCACAAACAGTTTACCCGTCGCTGCTTCACTTTGGGCAATTTCGTTGGGGTGGTGGACAGGAATATGATCGATGCCACCGGTATGGATATCGATCGTGTCACCTAAATAATGCATCGCCATAGCCGAACACTCGATGTGCCAGCCGGGGAATCCCGTACCCCATGGGCTCTCCCAATGCATGGCGTGATCGCTAAAACGACCCACACGCTTAAACCACAATACAAAATCTGCAGGATGTTTTTTGTACTCCCCTTCTTTCACTTCATCACGAACGCCGGACTTTTTTTCCTCTAACTTTTGTCTCCCAAATAATTGCTCATACGAGGAAAACTTAGTGACGTCAAAATACACAGCTTCTGGCGTATCGTACGCGACTTGCTTTTCAACAAGCGTCTGAATAAGAGAAATTTGCTCTCTAATATGTTCTGTGGCACGACAGACTATAGAGGGGCGCAAGACGTTCAAGTGATCCATGGAAGCATAAAAATGATCCATATAAAACTGTGCCACTTCCCAAACCGTTTTCCCATATTTTAACGCTCCCTTTTCCATTTTATCCTCACCTGTATCAGCGTCGGATGCCAAATGACCCACGTCCGTCACATTCTGGACATGCATCACGTCGAATCCGAATCGCGTGAGCGTGCGGCGCAATATATCAGCACCGACGTACGTGCGTCCATGTCCGATGTGTGCATAGTCATACACCGTCATGCCACAGGTGTAGAGCCCGACCTTGGGTGGATTGAGTGGGGTAAATGCTTCGATTTTTTTGGAAAGAGAATTATAAAGAAGAAGCATAAGAATATGCTAAAGCACCAAGCGTTAAAAGCCAAGCACTAAAAAAATTGACGTATAAAGCATTCCATGCTACTATAGGGTTTGCATGAAATATCATCCTGACAAAATGGTACCAAATTTATTTGTACAAACAGCAGAAAAGTGATTCGCACTTCGACCTTTGTATCGTGCAATCCGAAGCTTACCTGGTGTGAGAAACGCCGCATTGTCATCAGGGGCATACCCAATACTTGTTGAGGCAGGAACATTTGAAATAAGCCCTGGGGATGTGAAAAGAGGCATCAAAAAATACGTACCTAGGGTTATGTGGGTTTCATCATAATTTCTCTCAATAATATTGTCCTCAATTATTAATTAATAAATTTTTAATCCCGCCGGACGTTGTGAGCTATCTGTAAATCATTTTACGATCTCCTACACGGAGAATAGTAATTTCTTTGGCTTTTGTATCAATCGTATAAATCACGCGATAGGAACCAACTCGTAATCTCCACCCATCTTGACCTTGAAGTTTTTTGCTATTTGGAGGATAGGGAGTGTTTCTCAATACAAG
>CAYHQC010000129.1:0-2278 GCA_964358845.1 uncultured Gammaproteobacteria bacterium
ACGCGCCTGTGGGACATATATTGACGTGGATTGGAGTAGCGGGCTTAGTCGGTTTGGCTTTGATTTCTCCATCCGCCATCATGATAGCCAAACCGTTTTTGGATGAAAAGCGGCGTAAAGAACGCGATTTATGGAAACAATATAATCCCTCTTTTTTGAAGCGATCACTTCGTCGATTACATCAGCAAAAGTTTGTCGAAACATTGCGACGCGATGGCGAGGACGTAGTGATATTGACTGAAAATGGAAAACGACAAATTCTAAAATACGCGCAGAATGAACTATCGATTGTCACACCTCACTCATGGGATAGAAGATGGAGAATGGTGATATATGACGTGGACAGTAAGAAGAAGCGCTTACGCGACGTGTTTCGAACGTCTCTTAAATCATTGGGGTTTCTCCAGTTGCAGAAAAGTGTATGGGTATACCCGTATCCATGTGAACAGCAAATTTCATTTTTACGTGAATATTATGGCGTGGGCAATGAAGTGTTGTATGTTGTAGCCACGACGCTTGAAGATGACACGCCGTATCGGGAATATTTTGGATTGGTGTAGCTCTACTCTCTCTACAACAAATACGCGCCATGGCGTGGATTTGTTGTAGGGGATATATGTAGTTTTTTATTGTTTTTGAGCCAATTTACTCCTCTGCTCAAACTTATTTTATTAGAAATTCATAACTCATGTGTGGCGGTATATTCTTATCTTTTAGTCATCCCTAAGATTTATCGTTTGGATTTGTTTCAAATGCTTTTTTGCCTCGTTGATAGGCATTTGTTGATAGTATATTTTAATGCCTATAATTATTATAGGATATTTCGTGAGCTATATATTGTTTGTCCTGTCGGGATTTTGTATAGTGAAGGCATAGCGAGCGAATTCAATGAAAAAAATACCAGTCAATCAAAAATCAAAAGGTTTGATGATTCGCAATAGCACGGCTGAGTTTTTGATGTTCACTGCAGATTCCCGCCAAGACGGGTTAGAAGTGCGCTTCCAGGACGAGACCGTCTGGCTAACGCAAAAAATGATGGCGGAGTTGTTTCAGTGCTCCAGCGATAATATCTCCTTGCATCTTAAAAATATCTTTAAAAATAGTGAAGTGGAGGAAAAATCAGTTACCGAGGAATTCTCGGTAACTGCAAGCGACGGTAAAAGATACCACACCAAGCATTTTAATCTTGACGCTATTATAGCCATCGGCTATCGCGTTAATTCCATTCGCGCAACACAATTTCGCCAGTGGGCAACCAGTGTGCTCAAAGAATTTGCTATTAAAGGATTCGTGCTGGATAAAGAACGGCTCAAAAACGAAGGGTTTCTGGGGCGTGAGTATTTTGAAGAACTGCTCGAGATTATTCGCGAAATCCGCGCTAGTGAGCGAAAATTTTATCAGAAGATTACTGATATTTATGCTACCGCCATGGATTATGCTGTGGATTCTCCGATTACCAAAACATTTTTTGCTACTGTGCAAAACAAAATGCATTTTGCCATACATGGGCAAACCGCAGCAGAAATTATCAGCAATAGGGTCGATAGTCAGAAACCATATATGGGTTTGACTACATGGAAGAAAGCGCCAAAGGGAAAGATTCAAAAATCTGATGTGTCTATTGCTAAAAATTACTTAAACAAAAATGAGATAGATGGTTTGGATCGAATTGTATCTATGTATCTTGATTATGCTGAAGATCAAGCAAAGCGCAAAATGCCAATGACAATGGAAGATTGGTCCAAAAAATTAGATGCATTTTTAATCTTCAATGAGAAAAAAGTGCTTGATAATCCAGGAAAATTTTCTGCCGAAATTGCAAAAACCTTTGCTGAAAGTGAATGGGAGAAATATAGAATTGTTCAGGATAGGTTGTTTGAATCCGATTTTGACACATCGTTGAAAAAACTGTTACAGAAAACAAAGAAATGACACAATCTCAAACACTTGCAATACTTAAAACTGGCGCGAATGTCTTTCTCACTGGAGAGCCGGGGAGCGGTAAGACTCATGTGATCAACGAATATGTGGCCTACCTACGTCATCGTGGCATTGAACCCGCAATTACGGCTTCAACAGGCATAGCGGCAACTCATATCGGCGGAATGACGATTCATTCATGGAGTGGGATAGGGATCAAAACAAAATTGGATACGCGAGATGTGAAGCACATTGCCGCCAATCGATACATTACTCGTCGTATGGAAAGAGCGAACATTCTCATCATTAGACTTGTTGCGTAATTTCCCATAATCAGGCACACTAGAGGGATATGAAT
>CAYHQC010000130.1:0-2271 GCA_964358845.1 uncultured Gammaproteobacteria bacterium
CCTATAACGATACCTATGCCTTTATTCATACTCTATTATTATATAGAGAATTATTGTATTTTTGTCAAATTTTTCTTGCTACAACATTTTTGCGCCATGGCGCGTATTTGTTGTAGTGAAATAGTGGTGTTTATTCGTCACTGGCTCGTCACTGGCTCGTCACTGGCTCGTTATTGGCTTTAGCTTTTCGTATAATAAGAAGATGCAGTTTCAAACATTGTGTGTCGCTGGCACGTTTGATACGTTACATCGAGGGCATGAGAGGCTCTTAGAGGCCGCCTTTGTACGCGGCAAAAATGTCACGATAGCGCTTACATCTGATATTTTTGTGAAGAAGTATAAAAAAAGTACGCTCGGTATTACGATACAGTCATGGATTAACCGCAAGAGAGCACTCGAAGCGTGGCTTGATGAAAAAAATTATAGAGACCGTGCAAGAATTATTTCCATCGATGATCCTATTGGACCATCTATTGAGGCTGATTTTGACGCTCTAATCGTCACTTCACAAAATAAAAATCAGGGAGAAGCGATTAATATTTTACGAGAAAAGAATAAGAAGCCTGCACTTATGTTGATCGAGGTAAATCTTGTCGGAGCAGAAGATTTAAAGCCCATCTCATCGACACGGGTGCGTAAAAAGGAAATAGACCGATTGGGTAGACTTATTATGCCGGATTCAATGCGGCAGGAGTTAGCCAATCCCTTGGGATCTGTACTATCGACCAAGGAAATGATTGTGCGATCTATTCGTCGAAATCATGATGCGATTCTTATCACGGTTGGCGATCAAACGACCAAAACGCTTTTAGATTACGGCGCGCACATATCTCTTATCATTATTGACAACAAAGTGAATCGCAAGTCATTTGATCAGCTCAAACCATTGCTTTTTGCACTGCCTGCGACTTCCACAAGGGTAGTAAGCGGGCCCGGATATATCAGTAAGAAAGCTATTGATTTTATAGCGCAATGGTCCAAGCATCAAGATGTCAAGCTCTCTCATATTTTAGAGATAGATGGGGAAGAAGATTTACTGACTCTTCCTGCGGTAGCGAATGCACCTATCGGCAGTATGGTTTACTACGGACAACCTTCTATAGGAATTGTCGAAGTCGTCGTTACTGCAGTGAAAAAGAAAGAAGCAATTGCACTCCTTTTGCAATTTAGAGTACAGTAAATATATGGCAACGTATGTTCCGGATGTAAAGACACAGCGGTGGGTGATAATAGCCCCCGGACGTAAATTCCGACCAAGTGAAAGTGATTTGGGTGCCAATTTGGGTGCCGTGCGCCCCGACTTGTCCGCCATAGCTTCAGCGAAGGTGGAAGTCCCGCTCAGCGGGACGAAGGGGTGTCCATTTTGTGCAGGCAATGAGGGAGCGACGCCGAAAGAGGTATATCGAATTGGGGGCGGCGAAAGTAATATGGCAGGGTGGCATGTACGCGTCGTCCCCAATTTATATCCGATCACTGATACCCATGAGGTTATTATCCACAGTCCTGATGACACCAAGGACGTTGAAGATCTACCCCTTGAGCAAGTGACGCGCATCCTTACTGCATATCGGGATCGGTATCGTGCACATGACAGGGATGGGCAGGTGCTTATTTTTTGCAATCATGGTTTAGCGGCGGGTGCGTCTTTAAAGCATCCGCACGCGCAATTAGTCGTCATCCCGCGTCAGATTAATCTGGATGCGCTGTATCGTGAGCCGGTAGCAAACGTGGTAGAGGACAACACGTATTTCTACACGTATTGTCCTGCTTTTTCCCAGTGGCCTTTTGAAGTATGGATTGCGCCAAAGGAGGAAGGGAGTAAGTTTGGTGACATAGAGGGGGAGAAGCTTTCTGATTTAGCAGGGGTGCTGCAGCGCGCACTGATAAAAATTCGTTTGGCACAACGCAAAGGATTAGTGCATTCTGTCCACGACAAAGATGTCTTTGTATACAATTATTATATTTATCATGGTACGAATTGGTATATCCGCATTACACCGCGCTTTATCCACCGCGCGGGATTTGAATTGGGGACAGGGCTTTCTGTCAATGTTGTGGACCCTGCTCAGGCTGCTCGCGTGCTAAAAACAGTATGAGTTAGTTAGTTACTTTGTTACTTGGTTACTTAGATAATAAATATGAGTATAACGCGATTTCGATTTGAAGATCTTCGTGTATATCAGTCTGCTCTTGTTTTTGTTTCAAGGGTATATGCAATTATTAGACCTGTTGCCAATTAGCTGATTGTTTTTTCCACGATGAAGCGTTTGG
>CAYHQC010000131.1:0-2270 GCA_964358845.1 uncultured Gammaproteobacteria bacterium
TAGGCGCGCACATACTCTGGCGCGTGTTTGTCGGCGCGGTCCCATTCCTGCCATACCTGCGTGCGCTTCAGGGCGCGCAGCGCGTCGCGCAACGCCGCGCGCGCGGGCTCGACGTTGGGGCAATCGCGGTCGTAGATGAATTCGATGGTTGGCATGACAAGCCTCAGGCGGTTTTCTGACGCCTGAAGCATAGGGTCCGTACTATGGTACGGAGTCAAGGAGAGCTTGATTTGGCTGGTTGTGGCGGCTCATGGGCTAGTTCAACGGAGAAAGGTGCGTGACACCTTTTCTCACTGCCACGCATTAGTCAACCCGCGGTGCTTCTGCGGTCTCTTTGGCTTGCGCGACTCGGAAGTCACGCCTACTTTGAATGGGGCCACCACCAGACAGTTCATCGACAAGCCCGAGGAGCTGTGCATCTTGTGGTTTAAGGACGTGCTCTCCTTCGAAAAGCTCACGACACAGCAGCACACAGAAATGCCAAAGGAGTGTGGCGTACGGAGCCGCTTTGGTGTGCATTTCAGCTTTCTCTGCTTCGGGCATTTTCTCTATATCTTTGACATTCTTACCTTTGAAGAAGATGTGCGTATTCTCAAGCATGAGATCCGTGGCATACCGAACGTGTTTCGGATCATTCATTGAATCCAGAATGCTGAACTCTCGTGTTGCTCGGTCTAGTACCAGCGGAAAATTCACTCTCTCCGGTTTCTTTCTCGATATTTCAGAGACGATCAGGCTGATGAGAAGTTTCAACTCCTCCTCAGATGACTGAAACTTCTCGGGACGACCAGCGAAGCGCTTATACAGATGACGTGATCCGTCCAGCAAACCAGCAATGCGCGATCCCTTCTGGCGATAGGTCGGCGCGGTCTTGACGATATTTGTCAGATTTATCCACCGCTCCAGTCGCTCCATCACATTCCAAATTAGGATGTCGTTTTGGGACGAAAGCATTGCCCAAATCGATGTGGCGAAACTTGCGAGATCGACACTTTCGTAACCTTCGACAATAGGGGCGTATGCGGAAACGATGGTAGAGAATTTATTGTAGGGTCCCGGAAAATCGGTTTGTATTTTTTTGAAGCTAGTCTGTAGGTCGATATATATCCAGATCAGGCGCTGGATTACCCTGTGCGCAAGTCGAAGCGCGAACATATCGTTCATGTCCTGAAGTGACTTCGCTGCGGCCCGAGCCTTTTCCGACGTCACGTCCTCCATTCCACCGAACCGAACGTCGTGATAAAGAATCTGGGCGTGGCGTAGCGCGACTGCATAAGTACCAAATGCAAGCAAATTGGCCGCGGCGCTGTAGGCATGATGTGTCACCACGGTGATAATTTTCCCCGTATTTCCGTCTTGGTCGGGTCCAGTGAGGAGCCCGAGCAAAACATCGAGCGACGCAAGAGAACCACCATGGCTATCTATGCCGATTGTGATCGGCTCGTTGCTTTCTTGGCGCAATGCTAAGATCTGTGGCGTGACTCGCTTTATTAGTTCGTCATTAATATCCGAGTCGATTAGCAGGGAACGGTGCCAATTAATTGTGACAGATTTTATTTTGTCCAAGTCTGCTCCCTCTTTGTCACCAGCGATGTCGCAATCAGTCGTGATTTAGCGGACCCACCTAATCAGATGGTTTTGGGGCCCAACTATTAATTAAATCGCACATAAACCACTAGAACTCTGGTTGGATTCCAACAATGGAAGCAGGTTGCCACATCTGGAAACGGTGCTGAATAGGGCAACCATCAGCGTTTGACGAAACGCGCGCCAAAGGCGTTCATCGGCGAACAACGGGAACAGGCATAACACTCCCTCGTTTGTTGCTGCTTCCTGCGACAACTTTAATCCCATGAATGCCGGGACCGCAATGGCGGCTGTGCGCTGGCGCAGGTAACACGGTTTCCGTACCATGGTTTCAGAGTCCAATCTCATGGAATAGCCGTTGAAACAATCCTCCCCGTCCTGCGAACGCAACAAAGACCCGATTCTGGCGGTGCTGAAAGAGGTTCTGCCGCGTTCCGGGCTGGTGCTGGAAATCGGCAGCGGCACCGGGCAGCATGCGGCGTACTTCGCGGCGCACTTGCCGCGGCTCATCTGGCAACCGTCGGATTTGCCGGAAAATTTCCCCAGCATCCGCGCTTGGGCGGCGGACGACTGCATGGATGCAGGAGGTAGAGCATTGTCGGGAACGAATGCCGAGGCGGGGTTGTCCAATCTGCGCGAACCGCTGGAACTCGATTTGTTTTCCGACCGCTGGCCGGTGACGT
>CAYHQC010000132.1:0-2263 GCA_964358845.1 uncultured Gammaproteobacteria bacterium
TACAACCAAAAAATCGCATTCAACGAATACTATCTCTCTGTAGAGGGCAGTGATGTAAGTGAAGCAAATAACGTCACTTGTGAATTCACCGCAAGAGTGAAGGACAAAGTATTGGTCAAAGCAGCAGCCGAAGGACCGCTTTCTGCGGATCCCCAGCGCGGGGGCGCTACCTTTCGCTGTATATCAAACGCAGTGGCTATAGAGCCAAACGTCGTGACTACAATCGATGTCACCTTAACCGATGACTTGAAGGTGAGCTCTACATGCAGTGCGGACTTCGTCTTCCCGTCACGATAAAAGAGCGAGGTTAGATGATCTTCAACGCTTTGCCTACCTTGGCAAATGCTTGAATTCCTGTATCCAAATCCTTTTTGGTATGCGTGGCAGACGGCATGACGCGTATGCGAGCCTTGCCAAGTGCTACCATCGGAAATTTTATAGGAGTAGCAAATACGCCTTCGTCCATCAGTAGCTTAGAAAATTCTTTCGCAAGATTTTCATCCCCTATCATGACGGGTGTAATAGGCGTTTGGGTGACGCCAGTATCAAATCCTAGCTGAGTAAACTTCGTACGCAAATAGTTGGCATTGTTCCACAATTTCTTCACTAATTTATCGGATGCAGAAAGAATTCTCACGCCTTCTATCACCGCCGCCGCGTCTGCGACCGATAATCCGGTCGAGAAAAGATAGGGTCTCCCTTTTTGTCTATAGTACTCAATAAGCTTGGTTTTGCCCGTAATGACGCCCCCTAAGACACCAAATGCTTTGGAAAGCGTACCGACTTCGATGTCCAGTTGTCCTTCTAATCCAAAATGATGTGCTATCCCCTTGCCATTCCCAAGCACTCCCTCTCCATGCGCGTCGTCAACCATCGTCACCGCGCCATATTGTTTGGCAAGAAAAACGATTTCTTTCAGTGGCGCAATGTCGCCATCCATGCTAAACACGCCATCGGTGACGATGAGAATCAACGGACGATATGACGGAGCCTGCCCTGAGCGAGCATCAGCGAGTCGAAGGGCTTCTTTCAGCCGCAATTCAAGCTCTGCCATGTCGCTGTGTTTATAAATGAATTTATTTTTGACTTGAGAAAGTTTGATCGCATCGATAATGCTGGCATGATTTAATGCATCAGAAATCACAATGTCTTCTTTGCCAATAATTGTAGAAATCGCCACAATGTTTGCGATAAACCCGCCCGGCAAAAGAAATGCCGCTTCTGCTCCTTTAAATCTAGCCAACGCTTCCTCCGCCTTCATGTGAAGCGTAAGGTTGCCGGAAATTGGCCGCACTGCCCCGGCTCCCACGCCGTACTTTTTGACGGCTTTTATCACTGCTTTGACAATGCGTTTATCCTGCGCAAATCCTAAATAATTGTTGGAGCAAAAATTAAGAAGTTTTTTGCCATCAATCGTAATCCACGGCCCTTGCGGCGACTGTAAAACACGCATGGGGGTGTAGAGCCCTTTCGTTTTCATCTCTTCTATCGTGTCGTAATATGGTTGGAGAGGATCATTCATGATGCAGCCCATTATACCGATACCGAACTTTACTCTCAAGGTCTTGAAGGTCTCGAACCCTTCGTGTTCATTTGGGATTCTGATTTCAATGGCCTATTAGGAAGAAGATTAATGTGTTCGCTAACCGTGATTCGGCTCGGAACTACATCTTGACTTCCTTGTGCAAAATGAATTTTCTCAAGCACTGAGCTTGCGCCTGCATGTTCTGCTATTGCCGCTAATGTTTCATTACTTGCTACCATAAACTTACCTCCTTAAATTTTTATAACGTAAATGTATATTATTTTAGTCGGAAAGGTATATCAAATCACGCGCTAATTCCAATACATTGGCAAGGCCGTTTACATTCACTTCCCATGCCAAATCAGGATTTTTCTCTCCCCCTACGGATAAAAGGCCTGCCAGATGATAGACCTCTGTAATGTGGTGGGTTTTGACAATCTTTTCTAAAGACATTTTGTCGACCACGCTCCCTTTCACCAGCTGACCGCTAAAATCTTTGGGAATCGTTTTATTCCCAAGCGCAAAAACATTCATTTTCCCATACTTTTTTTGCAATGCAGGCACAAGGTCAGAGCCTACGAGTCCAAACGCTCCAGTCACCAATATTTTTTTCATGATATATATTAGTCGAGCAAAGAGAAAAAACCATGCGCGAAGAAAACGATTCTTCGTGATACAATACTATCCATCGCCCGGTTAGTTTAGCGGTAAAACGAGGTCTTGGTAAGACCTAGAGGA
>CAYHQC010000133.1:0-2249 GCA_964358845.1 uncultured Gammaproteobacteria bacterium
CACTGTTACAAAGAAAGGAAACCGACTGTCGGATTTCTACGGAGAACTAAGCGGTTTGTTGATGTTAAGCGTCTGAATACTGTAGTGTAATATCCTTCGCTTGCCTCCTTGTGTGAGTTTGATGACTTCCTCACCTTTTTCATAGACGAGTTCTATATGTTTTTGTTTGTGTAATTGGCGCAATGTTCGTCGCAAATATGAAGGATTAAAATGTTTCCATTCTTCATAGTCTGGAGATTGTTTTAAAAGTGATGCAAATGCTTTTGCCGTACCTGGAGCTAATATGACGCTTGCGATAGCAGCGCCTTTTCCAATGAGTGATAATACTTCTTTGATAGATGCGTACCGCTTAGCATTGCACTTTTCTTTGATTTGTTTTTCTAGGGAGGTGGCAATTTTTTGGATAGAAATGTCGCTTGGGAGTAGAAGTTCTGCTTGAGCTTTGTGAGTAGATTTTTGCATGACGTGTTGTATCCTATGTAGTTATAAATAAAAATGTTGCCTGTTGAAATTTTAGAGCCATGGCTCTAAAAAATCAAGGATTAAGATTGGTATTTTTAATTTGAAGTGGTGTATTGGGAGTGGTATTTTGGAGTGGATATGAGAAAATAGATGTAAAGTATTGTAGTATAGGGGATATGGAAATTAACGAAGCTCGAGAATTGATGTAGCGAAAATATCAAATACTGAAAGATTCTAAGACAGGCGAGTATCGTCTGACAACAGATGGTCAAGATGGGGCAGATCAATTTCAGACTGATGCTTATCGGGTGGCTTCTGGTCCAGATGAGCCGTTGAATAAAACGTTGAGAAAGTTATTTAATTTAAGAAACGGGATAACACAAAAAGTGAAAGTTAAAAAATGATGTTATCTTGGGGGATAATTTGAGCAAGACGCGCCTTCTCTGCATTTTCGATCTTTTCTAATCGTTCTAATGCCTCAGCTTTACGCTTATATTCGTTGCCCAAAGTTGCGCTTTGCCATCCACCCCGCGAGAGCTGTCGAATCTTGGTCCCTCGATCTTTGTGTTCGTGACCGATAAGCCAATTTGCTCGCGAGTTGGGTTGGTGACGAGCAGTAGCGAGACTACTTTTTTCATCTTCTCGTGGCACTACTGTTTGAACAATATTATGGGGAAGTGTGACTCGTGGTTGTTCATGTTTTTTTGCGCTGTATGATATTGCCCGTGTATCATGGGTTGTTCCGTCGCGGGTAATCAGAATTTTTCCACGTCTCGGCTGCATGCTCCGTCCGAGCGTTTCGTCTGCAATGTTTCGTCTGAATGGATTTCCCAGGCTTAATATGTCTGTCCAAACGGAATGAACATCCTGATCATCTATGCCAACTACTTTACCATGGTCATCCAACGCGCATTGATTTATCGTAGTATCTGATCGTAAGTATTTTTGGTCAGGACTTCTTGGCATACTAACTCATTATACATCGTGGTAGAATAACCTCATGTTTGATTGGATTTTAAGCCTTCTTTCTCATGACCTTGGCATTGACTTAGGGACTGCAAATACGCTCGTGTACGTGCGCGGCAAAGGTATTATGATTCGTGAGCCTTCAGTTGTAGCTCGTCACAAGAAAACCAAACAGGTCATCGCCATTGGACGCGAAGCCAAACGGATGCTTGGCCGAACTCCTGATACGATTGAGGCATTGCGACCCTTAAAAGACGGGGTGATAGCGGATTTTGATGCGACCGCTTCCATGCTTACCCATTACATAAAACTTATCCATGAGCAACCCAAACGTAAAGGATTCCCCAGTATCCCTCGGCCCAAAGTGGTCATCGGTATTCCATCAGGAGTGACCGAGGTAGAGCGGCGAGCGGCAGCTGAGGCGGCTATTATGGCGGGTGCTCGGGAAGCATATCTTATAGAAGAACCGATGGCTGCAGCCATTGGCGCGAATTTACCCATTCAGGAAAGTCGTGGGTCATTTATCTGTGATATCGGAGGCGGCACCAGTGAAATTGCTGTGTTGGCTTTAGGCGGGATAGTGGTCAATCGCAGTATCCGAACAGCTGGTGATGAGATCGATGAGGCGATTGTGTCGTTTGTGCGGTTAAAGCATTCATTGCTTATTGGAGAGCCAACTGCTGAAGAAGTGAAAATTGCCATAGGGAGTGCGTATCCTACTGAAAAACAAGAAAAGCAAACGGTGGTCCGCGGCAGGGATATTGAAACGGGATTGCCGCGATCGGTGCGTCTTTCAGAAGCAGAGATCAGAGAGGCGATAG
>CAYHQC010000134.1:0-2185 GCA_964358845.1 uncultured Gammaproteobacteria bacterium
TGTGGGCGGATTTCCTCCCCAGACCCCTCCATCCGCCCACACCGAAAACACAAAGTGAGTGTGTACTTATTGCATACCCAGTCTTGAAAGGTGCTAAAATACATATCATGAATAATAAATATGATTTTTACGGCGGTCTTGAGAGCTTTGACAGAATAGTTCTTAGGATAGTGTCATATATCGAAGATAAGTTACATGACACCGTCAAAATCATGGAAAGCAAAATAGAAATAATTGAAACACAAAATTCAAAAACTAAGATTACTGTTGCATTCCCAGAACCTGAAAGAAATATTGAGTATTACCAACATGGTTTGAATAGAATGAGTATCTCCGTTGATTCAGATCAAGAAAGTAGTGATATAGATTCATATATCAGCAAATTGAGTCATATATTCACTCCAGAGGAAGAAAAGCACCTATCCAATTACACACCATGGTTACATAAGCTAGTAAAGAAAGATTATTTTGACAACAGAATATTATCTGATTGCCTGGTCATATTTCGAGAGCATAGTCTTATTTCCGTGTATAACATTTTTGCGATATTCAAGAAATTTGGACTCAAACCAGAAAACACAGTTTACTACAGTAAGGGTGACAGATGTCGCAACATATATAGAATAGAAGAATCATTTAAAGATAAAGGATATGGCGTTTTTGTTTTAAGTCCATTTGAATCTATTACTACAACAGGTAGATCTGAGGATGAAAAAATCACACCCGAAGCTTCTGACCGAGTATATTCTGAACTAAAGCCTTATTTTGACAAAGCCAGAAGTGAACATCTAAAGGTTATAGTATTTGATGATGGTGGCCTTATTGTTACTACAGTAATAGATTTATTCACAAAAGAATATGGTGATCTAATACACGGTTATATTGAGACAACAAAAGGTGGAATGCACGCAATCAACTCAAGACCCGATTTGGGAGTAACAGTTATTAACTTAGCCGACTCGAGTATCAAAAATCTTTTAAACACCGTTATTGGTCACTCAATTGTTCAGAGACTTAGAGAGATGATCCCTCACGTCGGGTTGCGGGGACAAAACGTTGTTGTGGTTGGCTACGGAACACTTGGTAGGGCAATTGCAAAAGATTTGCGAAGGTTGGGGATGTCTGCTTATGTGTGCGACATTGATGATGAACGAATTTTCGAAGCACTTTCTGACGGGTTCCCCGTATCAAAAGACGCTGCATATCTAATTAAGGAATTTAAACCAACTCTCATTATGGGTTGTACAGGCTTGGACGCACTTACCTACGATAACCTTTCCCAAATTCGTAAGGATACATATGTAGCTACTGTTTCATCGAATGAGATTAAACAATCTTACCCAAAATTTGATGAGACATCAAAATTAGAATTTATTGATAACTACGCACGCACATATACATTGCCCAACGGGAAAAAGTTAGTTATTTTAGGAAATGGTGCATCACTAAATTTATATAACGGAGAGGGAGCAAATCATTCAGAGTATCAACCGTTCCTCGCAGCAATGATAGAAACCATTGCTTACTCGGCCGAAAATGGTCCAGTAAAAGGTAAAATCGGATTAGATACGGATATTGCAGATAAAATCTTGAGAAATGCGAACATATTGGGGAATTATCTAGAAGAATCAAATTCGCTTATTGGATAACTCAACGCTTGAGTTCCATTATTAACCTGGGTTCGTTATCACCGTAGTAATTTTGAATAATCTCCTTTGATTCAAATCCTAGTTTGTGATAAATATTTTGGGCAGGGATATTCTGTGGATGAACAGTTAAAAGAAATGACTTGATTGTAGGAAATAAATCAACGACATATCGAGATAAAAACTGACCATATCCTCTTCCTCTAAAATTTGGTAGAACAATTAAACCAGAAATACTAACTTTGGCTGCCTGTCGCTTATAGGAAATTTTGCCGACAATATTGTTCTGGTTAAAAGCGAGTAGTATCGTCTCGCGTTTGAGATATTGAACAATATCCAGATGGCTGGTTCCAGTAGAATAAAATTGGTTAATTGATGATTTTTCAAGATAGGTGATGCGAGGTATATCCCTTTTTGTTGCCTTTCGTATTCTTAATTCTGTAATCATACTCAATGATAATTTTACATCAATAGTACACACTCACTTTGTGTTTTTGGCGTGGGCGGATGGAGGGGTCTGGGGAGGAAATCCGCCCACG
>CAYHQC010000135.1:0-2123 GCA_964358845.1 uncultured Gammaproteobacteria bacterium
CAAAAAATTAACGTATTAAATTCCTTGGGACACTAAATGATAGAAGTCAGGTGATCCTTCGGCAGGCTCAGGATTACAGTTTTATGGATGGCCATATTGTTATGGCAAAAACATCCGTGACAATATATTTGGATTGACAGGGTTAGACCCTGTCACAAAAGTAGGCATGGTTACGGCAGACATCTGTGATCGATCCATTCCATCACACATAGATCTGCAAGCACATTCAGCGCCCTTAGGTCTTGCTTTTATCCCAACGCATGAAGTAGTCAATAAATATGCTATAGCACAAAAGTTGACTACTTCAGGCTTGTGGCCAATTGAGTATAAAGGAGATTTACTCGTTTCTTTTCATGGATCATGGAACAGATCAGAGCCGACGGGATATAAAATTGTCAGGATAAAACTTGATAAAAATGGCATATACGAAGGCACAGAAGATTTCTTATCAGGATTTATTGAGAAAAATGGTGCGAAAGGCAGGCCAGTTGATCTGTTATTTGATCAAAATGAAATATTATTTATTTCCGATGATAAAGCGGGTGCTGTCTATAGTATATCGAAAATATGAAAATAGGAAGAGCAATTTTGTTTATAGCCCTTATACTGTTCGCATTCTTTGGGTGGCGAATTATCCCAATTTTACAAGTCCCTGATTCGAGTCTTTCAGGATTAAACAGTACGCAACCGTGTTCAGCGTTTGTTGAATGTGGGCGTGGGGGATGTAATGGCGAGATCTGCGGCAAAGGTGGTGGTGCGACTATTTGTTATCCTGATCCAAAACTTGCAGATAAACTTCGAGGTAAGCAGTGTTCGTGTATTCAGGAAAAATGCCAATGGTCCAAGCCCTTAGTTGGAGGATTATAAATATATCACCCAAACGTAAACGCGTAGAATTTGAAGTCTCGTTAATTAAATGATATCTTTCTCCAAAATTATATCTTTATCTTTATATCCATTGTTTCGATAGAAGCGCAATGCAGGATTATTATTAGAAAGCGCGATAACTTTTAATCGTTTGACGCCACGTTTTTTAACAATGTTTAATATTTCTTGCATAAGCATTGTCCCCACTCCTTTTCCACGGTACAAAGGATCAACGCACAAATTTTCTATTTCTGCGATGGGGTTATAGAGACGCCACGAAAGTTTTTCTATGCTTACAGACGCATATCCTATGATATTGCTGTCTATCTCCGCGATGAGAATAAACATTGAGCGACTCTTTAATCTCTTAGTAAAATATTTTTGTGCGTCGGTCGAATGTGACCATGCCAAATTATATTCTTTCGTATATGTTCGTTCATACTCAAATAACGCTTGACTTAGCGCTTGTATCGCATATAAATCTTTTATCGTTGCCCGCCGAATGAGTATATTCATAGCCATATAATACTAAATATGTATTTAGCTGATAAAACTCTTGAGCGCGCCTCCATGCGTCATCCAATGGTACGAAGAAATGTAGATCCAAAAGAAATTATGAAAATGATAGCAGAAACTGTTGAAGCGTATTACTTAGAAAGTGATAGTAGATTTTCTACAAAATAGAAGATAGTGGATCCGAGTTTGTTATAGGCATTGCTATGCATTCATCAAAGTAATTAATCCCATGGTTCTGGTTCCTTTTCAAATTGTTTTACTTTTATTATTTTACCTAGCCTGTTTATGGTTACACTCGCACCAAATGGTCCAATCTTTGAATCATAACCACCATACGTTCGGCTATCTGGGTGATATTGAGGAAGTTTTTTTCCTAATGCTTTTCGTTTTTGAATAAATGTGATGTCAGCAGCAATGCTGTCGAATCCCATAAAATCTAATTGTTCAGGCATTTCAACTTTTTCTAAATCTCGACAAAATTCGAGTATATGACCGTTTTTTTGTTTTTTTGATCGAATTGGTTCAGTAGCAAAATTTCCTATAAACATATGGCCAATCCCATCACCATGCTCTTGAGAAGAGCCTATACCTAGGCCTTTATCAGCTACGCGAAAAATAAAGATTGATGGTTTGACCCACGCGGCAGTTGCTCCACGAAATCCTTTTCCATGCATATTTGCGTTTTCAATTAATCTCTCTTCGGGTCAATTCCCCGACGCTCTGCGTCGTATAATACATGC
>CAYHQC010000136.1:0-2113 GCA_964358845.1 uncultured Gammaproteobacteria bacterium
GCATGTATTATACGACGCAGAGCGTCGGGGAATTGACCCGAAGAGAGATTAAACGTTTTTGGGTTTATTCTCTTTATCAAAGCTATGTCAATGACTGACGCATCACGTGTGGTAGTAGTCGACTCTCTCACGGGCATATTTGTCGTGCTTGGGGGAATTGTACTACTCAAAGAGTATGACCACATATGGCGAAAAATCATCGCTGCAATTATCGCCTTTGTGGGAGTATACTTATTACGATAATACTATGCAACAAAACGCTCTCATTGTTCACGCATGGTTAAGTAGCACGAACGATCATTGGTACCAATGGCTCAAAACTGAATTAACAAATAAAGGATACACAGTCTATCTTCCTGAAATTCCAACGATGAATTCTCAAGCTCCCAATCTTCAAACACAGATGGATTTTATAGAAAAAACGATTCCTCTCGACAATAACTTTATTATATTTGGCCATAGCCTCGGTTGCCTACTTGCATTACGCCTTGCAGAAAAATACTCGTTTCAAAAAATATTTCTTGTCGCAGGCTGGGATTTTAATGATTTAACAAAAGAGCACCAATCATTCTGGAAAACTCCCATCAATCACACAATAATCAAACAACATGTTAAACAATCAATCTGCATATCATCCGATGCAGATTTTTTTGTGAGTAGATTTCAATCAGAAGAAATGACCAAACGATTAAACGGAACATATATCCAAATTAAAGGCGCTGGCCACTTTACCACCGATGCCGGAATCACAAAAATTCCCGAATTACTTCCGCTTATCTAAATCAGTTTCTGATCCAGATTTTATCATGGCGTACAAATACCATGCGGCGGGTAATGCAGTAAAAATTCCTATCCAAAAAAATAGTCCCAACGTCTTAGCCGATCCCACACTATCCTGCATCTTTCCGACAAATAACCCTGCTATGCTAATAAACAAATTTGAAAAAAGAGCAATAGCTGACAACGCAGTTGCCCGATACCGTGAATCCATCTCGTCATTCTGAAGTCTAGTAAGTATAGGCTTTCGAAACCCATCAGAAAACTTTCGGACATAGACCGACGAAATAGCACCGAACTTCCCCTCAACATACGACAGTCCCGATCCTACGGTCTGCAGAACGGTCAAAAATATTGGAATATGTCGATCAGAGAGTTTTTGCGTCACCATGGGTATCAATTTGGTGCCGAGCGCTCGCACAAGATACGTCCCCGCTACCAATAGCCCCATACTTGCAGCGGCAAATCCCCCCTCCGCAAGCCGTGGTTCATAGAGATACCACAGACCCACATACGCAATAAATTCGATAAGTATGCTAAACAGTGAAATTGCCCCAATCAATTTATTTCGCACGATGTGCATCGCACCTTCTATATTTTGGCGGATGTATGCACGAAACGAAAATTTTTCCGTGTCTATCGCCGGTTCTTCCAAATAAAAAGCTCCGATCAGCGCACCCATCGCAGGTATCAACGAAACCATATAGGGAAGATGCAGATTAAATCGATATAGGTATCCTCCTGTCACGCTAGCGACTGCCAGACCGATCGTGCACCAGAAAAATGTATTTGCTTCTGTTTTTTGATACCACTCTTTTTCCTTACCATTTTCTTTCAACGAGTCGTACAGGAGCGCAGACAAAGCTCCTGATTCAAATGCCCAATTGGCGTGATAAAAAATATTGGCCACCATAAACAGCCAAAAATTATTGGAAACACCGTATAGCGCAAATCCGATAACGCCACAAACTCTCCCGATGATGACCGTCTTTTTCCTTCCAATCATATCGGCAAGCGCACCACTAGGAAGTTCCAAAAGCAAACTTACAAATAACCCTACCCCCATGATTAGCGTAATTTCCGTAAATGAAAGATACGTCCGCCAGATAAGCACCCACACGCCAATAGCGGGGTAGAACCACTGGAGAATGGAATCGATAGTAAAGACGCGAATATTTTTCCGCCAATTGGTTTTCATTGATGTATATATACTACCAAAAAATGAATCGTTTTCTGAAAAGAAACGGTTTCTCCAACGCTTTATTTAAACAATGAAGCATGGTATAGTAACCGCAAAACAAAATGTCATATTTCGTAGGGAAAGATTTGACTATTT
>CAYHQC010000137.1:0-2098 GCA_964358845.1 uncultured Gammaproteobacteria bacterium
CATCACTGCCCTCTACAGAGAGATAGTATTCGTTGAATGCGATTTTTTGGTTGTAATATTGTTTATCACAGCCAAGTTTTGTGATAGGGCCAAGAGTAGGCGTCACGATTGGTGGAAGTTGTGTCGTAGGCACCGCTGTGGAAGGTGTAGGTGCTGATTGAGAGCGGAAATACCATGCTCCGGCAAGAACCAAGACTATGAGTACTGCGCTGACGACATACGTCATCATTGGTTGAGATTGAACGTTTTCATTTTCCATATAAAGATAGTATGGATAATATTTTCAAACAAATCAAGAGGGGAAAATTTTGTGCTGTTTGGTTTGCATGTGATGATTGCGGTGCGACCACCGATTTTCGTATAATCTAAAGTATTACACACGCTGAGGTGCCGGAGTGGACAATCGGAGCAGTCTGTAAAACTGCCGCTCGAAAGGGCTACCTAAGTTCGAATCTTAGCCTCAGCACTATGGCCACAGGAGTTCGCCTCAAAGCAAAGATAGCGCCGTTTGCCGCAATACTACGCGGTATTGCGCATCCTCACCGATTAGCTATCGTGTATCTTTTGGCTCACCATCCATTGCGGGTGAGAGACTTGATGCAAAAAGTGGGGATAGCACAAAGCCTTATGGCGCATCATTTAAAATTCATGGAGAAAACAGGCTGGGTCCGCAAAACACGCGACGGAAGACACATGCTCTACGAACTCAATAAGAAAGCGTTTAAAGAGATGAGACGACTACTTATTGATACGCCTTTTTGGCAAGAGCTTACGAAAGTGTGATTTTCATCCGTAATTGATTATAATTTGACTATATGGAACAAGGAACGAGTAACCTTCGCCCCAATGTGGTGCACAATCAGGAAGTTTCGATTCTTTTTTCTCAAGCGACCAAAGAGCGGAAGGCAATTTTTGAGAAGTTGCAGGAGAAAGAGTGGTTTTAAAAATCTGATCCTCTCATTCAAAAACAATTGCTCACCCTGCCTGATAGTGGTCGCGAAAATCACGATGGATTTCTAAAGGATTTAGCAAATCGCAAAGAAGAGATTTCAAATATAAAAGTAGAGCGTATGGTAGATTTGCCACGCGGGTCGTATGCGTTAGTGCCCAAATTTGAAGTGTCCCGCATCGACAATCCGTCTGTGCGGTATACCTATGAATATGTCAGTTGGCGAACTGGTCCGTTGTCTGGCGCGAAAGGGGTCGTTTTTGTCGAAAAAGAAGGGCAAACGACACACTTTATTGTTTTAAAAGGAGAAAAATTTGCTCCCGCGAAAATAACGTTTGACACAATCGGAGGATTTATAGATGTAGGTTCCGATGGGGTAAGCTCAATACATGAACGCACAGTTGCTGAAATTCAGCAGGAGTTAGGCGTGCCGAAACTTGAAGTTTCACGCGTGGTGAATCTTGGAAATGTCTTGCCTGATTCAGGGATGACCAATAACGAGCCGTCACTTTTCGCGGCGTTTATCTCGGATAAAGATTTGGGGAAGATTTCATCAACGCCAGTAAATCCTGATGTGCGTGAGTTAAAAAGCGGCGCGGTGATTTTCCCGATGGCAGATTTGCCAAAGATTGTGATGAGCAATAATGACGGATACTTTTTATCGACCATTGCAAGGGCGTGGGCTAAGGGGATTATAGCGCCACCTGTAGGATACAGTGGCAAATCCAGCGCAATTTCTTCGTGAGCCCCCAGTCAGAATTGGACTGACATCAGCGGTTTACAAAACCGTCGCTCTGCCGTTGAGCTATGGAGGCATGTAGTGAATCAATTGTACCAAAGGAAACAGAAAGAGGGAATAAAGAGGACAAGAGAGATTAAATAAGTTCTGCCATGTGTTTAGTTGAAGTATTTTCCCCGTATCTTTGACGACGGAAGGATTGAGCCGATACCCAAGGGTATCGAGCTACAAAATCCTGTTTCCCGCATTGTGCGAGATACCTCATTGTTAAGCTTTTGTGGAGGAAAATATGCTCCAACTCCACACAGGCATACTCATCGTAGTAAATGGATTATGGTTTGTCAACAGGATGATATTGAGCTTGGTCCGAAACTCCTTGCAGATTGATTTGACAGAATAAAAAACAGATG
>CAYHQC010000138.1:0-2079 GCA_964358845.1 uncultured Gammaproteobacteria bacterium
AACCAAAAAATTAACGTATTAAATTCCTTGGGACACTAAATGATAGAAGTCAGGATGAAAAATATTGCTTCATAATCGTTTGTGGCATAGTCTTGTTATAGGCTACTTTTTTTGGTATACTTCCTATATTAATGCCCACTTGGGCTTTTTTTATGAACACCGAACGACAACCATCCACGCAGACCCTTTCCATCACGAGGATTGAATTTCCAGCCACTGAGAAAGTGGTGGGAGCGCCTATCAATCCAAACGTCGGTGTCGTTGGGGGATTAAAGAGTGGGGAAGAGGAAAAGGTGGAAGTTACAAAAGAATCGCCAGTAGTAATTCCTGAATCATTTTTTGAAGCGCTCAAACGAGAAAAACCAGATGGTATCAATTGGGATCGGGTGGATTTAGCCGTCTCTGTACTGAAAGGCGAGAAAGATGCGGTAACCCCAAAGCCGCCTGAAGTGATTACTGATTCGCAAAAATTTTGGCGGAAGATGTTTGAAAATGGAGATCAACCTTTATATGACAAGAATAAAGGTCCAGTAAAATTCGATGCGCTTAGAGAGGTATTTGTAAATCCAGCCTCAAAATCTATTAGTGAGCATGTCATGGCGATTGATAAAGATTTTCGTGGTGGAAGAGATGCTGGTGATATAAAAGAGCGAGCGCAGAGAGTAGCTGTGCTCATAGGCATAGCCGGTGGATTTACTTTGTTTGATTACATAACAACTAAGCCATTTGAAGGAAAATTCCCTGTAGATAAAGCCGATGCAAGTACATTAACTCCTGATGTTTTAAAATTGAATGCGCGTAACGGAGCAATAATGACATTGATTGATGTTATGAACGATAAATATGCATCTGCTCTGGGAAATATGCTTGCAGAGAAATTGACAGGGAAACGAGGGTTTATCCACGAAGTTGCAGACAAAGGTGCAGATACAGTGCAGGTAGGGTTTACTAAAACAAAAGATTTGATGAATGGAGCAACCCTAGAAAGTTATTTGCGTATATTGTCCCAGGTGCCGATCGCTGGGGCATTGGTTGAACAGGCTTTTGTAAGACTTTCTCTCTTCCAGGAAAGTTCTCCTTTGCACACCGCTACTGGCAAGATGGTGTATATGGCGTTGGGAGTATATACAAAGTTTGCTCGTGCGGCAGCAGGAAAAGAAAGTCCTCTTAATGCAGAAGATGTAATTGGGGCAGCAGCAAGAACAATGTAATCAGCGAGAGAATTTCTCTCTAATTTTCCCCGCTTGTGCAGTAGAATAATCTTCTGCTACAATAGCATTTGCCTTTGAGGAATGCGGAGGCAATCACTTTTTTTATACATGAGAATCAATACATCAGACAAACTAACCGTAATTTGGACCCGTTTGCGTGGTGACTGAATTTCTTCATTAGAGGATTGTGATAACCCCGCATAAAGGCGGGGATTTTTGTAGCTGTAGTTCATAAGTTTTACGAATGTTACTACAGCACAATCCGCCAAAGCGAACATTCGACTGCGTGGACGTAGACCACGACGCGAATTTGAGCGATGGAGGATAAAACCAATTTTCCCTTTGCACATTTTATATATCTAGATTTTGGGGTTAGCTGCTAAGCAAAAAGGGGTTTACCCCGAAAATTCAAAGAATTGTTCGGGGCCGTTAGCTTAGCTGGTAGAGCGCAGCATTTGCAATGCTGAGGTCGGGAGTTCGAATCTCCCACGGTCCACTTTTAAAAAAGATTTAGGAAGTAGGATTTAGGATTTAAGAATAGAATTCTTAATTCTTTAATCTTAATTCTTAATTTGTGCGTAGCACTTTAACAACAAAATAATTTTGAGCAACTAACGAAAAGGTGAAATTCCTATTTCGTTAGTGTTTTATAAGTGTAAATTGTAGGTAATTGCCGCGTAAGGGGGAGTGATCCTTCTTAAGAGACGGCCATTTCGTCGAGGGAAATAAGAAGAAGCCCTCAGCTTTCAGCTTTCAGTCGTCAGATAGTTATCTGTCTGATAGCTGATGTCTGACAGCTGAAGGCTTCTATTCTTTGTTCTCCGCAACGCTACAAGTTGACAATGGATGCCTAGGGCTAGTGTGCCGA
>CAYHQC010000139.1:0-2066 GCA_964358845.1 uncultured Gammaproteobacteria bacterium
TTCATAGTGTCTTTAATAGATTGTAATATACGATAATCTATTTTGTCTCCTTTCTGCTTATGCAGTATACCATTTTTAGAGAATAATTGTCAGGATGTAATTCTGATGAACAATATGGGGACAAGCTCTGTGTTTATGACTCTATTTATGTCCTTTGACCCGTTGGATAATAGAGATTCCCTTGTTTTGAAAATATTTGACCAATTTTTGAAACACCCCTGAGTTGTAATTTTTTTGTTGGTTTGTCCTGTGTTCCAAATGCGGCAAGTTCAATTTGCATGGTAGTATTTCCATTTGCGACAGTTTGCGTTATAAAATCGCCTCTCAGTTGAGCATCTATTGCGGCTCCTTTACCCTCAAAATCACACGTAATGTGACGACAGTCTAAGTCAACAATGTGCATATATTTGTCAGGTATTGGTCGAATTTCTTGACTGTCATTTAATATCTCGGGCTTAAGATTAATGTGACAAGGTTTCTGATTTCGACATCTATGACAAATCGAAGCTTCCGTGCGCATAAGGAGAGCATTGTAACAAAATTATAGGTCTGTGTAAAATAATTATAGGATATTTATTTAAAATATTTTACTAAGTAGATCAATTGTGTGGTATTCTAATAATATTGGAGATTATATCTATGAAAAAATTTACAGAACTTGAGAGGGCGACCGCGATATTTGTGCTTATAGGTGCTATCAATTGGGGACTTATTGGTGCGTTTGGATTTAATATACTCCTTGTCATGTTTAATACAAGCCCTACGCTTGAGCGAGTGATTGAGGGAGTCATCGGCCTTTCCGGACTATTTTGGCTTTATAAGCTGTTGATGACGAAAAAATAATCAAAGAGTTCCTCTTTGGCCTCAAATACGGTATCATTATACAAACATTGTTTGTTATCTCACATGAAAAAATTACTTTGCGTCTTCGCACATCCTGATGATGAGTCGTTTACTGCTGGCGGCACGATTGCTAAGTACGTAAAAGCTGGTTGGGCGGTCAATCTTATCTGCGGCACACGAGGTGAAGCGGGTGATATTGGATCTGTGCGATTGAGCAAAGGCGACGCATTAGGGCAGGTGCGGGAAGCGGAGCTTCGAGAAGCTGGTAAAGTACTCGGTTTGTCCAGTATTACATTATTGCCGTATAAAGATGGGACGCTTAGCACCAAAGTTCCTGGTGATATAGAAGAAGCGCTTATCAATAAATTATCGGAAATGAAACCTGATGTCGTGATCACGTTTGAAACAGGCGGCATTAGTAATCATCCTGATCATATTAAGCTTTCGTACGCGACGACGTATGCGTTTCAGGAGTATGCCAAAATGAGACGAAAGGCAATTCCAAATGATGAAAATCCTCCGAAGTTATATTATGCCTGTGTGCCGGAGAGCGTGTGTCAGTATCTTATTGGGGAGGGAGTTTTTCCGGCGGAGGCGCATGAGAGACCATGGAGAGGAGTCGAGGACAAGAAAATTTCAACCGTGATTGACATCAAACGTTTTGCGAGTGTCAAAGAAGAGGCGTTGAGAAAACACATGACACAAGAGGGTGATGTCGATCGATATTATTCGATTGATAGTAACATTCTTGCAGTGCAGGAATATTATATGTTACGCATGGTTGGCATCACCGAGGCGTTTGTCGGAAAAAATGATCGTGTGAGCGATGGACTATAGCGTTATGAAACAAGCACATCCTTTACTATTCCTTGATGATATTCGCGCCTCAATCGATGCGAAGGAAATTCTTCACGGAGTATCGTTTACGGTAAAGTCGAATGAGGTGCATGCTATCATGGGGCCAAATGGCAGTGGTAAATCAACCCTTGCTTCGGTACTCTTGGGGCATCCTGGGTATATTTGTAAGGGGTCAATAGTTTTGGGAACGAAGAATTTGATTAAAATGCCTGCAGATGAACGTGCAAAGTTAGGATTATTTTTGGCGTTTCAGTCTCCCATTGCGATTCCTGGAGTATCTGTGATGAATCTACTTCGTACGGCGTATCAGTCAATCCATAAACAAAAAGAATCTGGAAAGTTAAAATCAATACAAAATTCGGCAC
>CAYHQC010000140.1:0-2027 GCA_964358845.1 uncultured Gammaproteobacteria bacterium
AACGGCGTGGACGTGGTGCGGGTGCCGCTGCTGCCCCGCGGCAGCGGTGGCGGAGTGAGACTGGTGTTGAATTATCTGTCATTCGCGTTTTTCGCCAGCATCCTTGCCCCATTCCGTTGTCGCAGCGGATATGATGTTATTTTCGTCTACGAGCCCTCGCCGATCACGGTCGGTTTGCCGGCGTTGCTGTTGAAGAAGCTGAAACACGCTCCCATCATGTTCTGGGTGCAGGATTTATGGCCCGAAAGCCTGTCGGCGACGGGCGCGGTCCGTTCGGCCTGGGTCCTGAAACTGGTTGAAAGGCTGGTGCGCAGTATTTACCGGGGCTGTGACGTTATTCTGGTGCAATCCAGGGCCTTTTTTTACCCATAGAGAAACTTGGGGTGGCGCGGGAACGCATCCGCTATTTTTCCAATAGCGCGGAAGAGTTTTATCGCCCGGTAACGCTAGCGGCGGATGCGCCCGAAAGAGTCTCCATGCCGGAGGGTTTCCGCATAATGTTCGCTGGTAATATTGGTGCCGCCCAGGACTTTGAAACCATTATAACCGCCGCTGAGAGATTGAAGGCTTATCCGGATATCCATTGGGTGATTCTGGGCGACGGCCGGATGGCGGCTTGGGTGAAGGATCAAATCGAGAAGCGCAGGTTGGGCGGCACGGTTCATCTCCTCGGCCGACATCCCGTTGAATCCATGCCGCGTTTTTTCTCGCTGGCGGATGCCATGCTGGTGACGCTCAAGAAGCAACCGATTTTTTCACTGACTGTCCCGGCAAAAGTTCAGTCATATCTCGCTTGCGGTAAACCGCTGATCGCCGCGCTGGATGGCGAGGGCGCGCGTATTGTCCGGGAAGCCGCCGCCGGGCTTACGCCTTCCGCTGAAAATCCGGAGGAACTGGCAAATGCCGTATTGGAGATGTATCGGATGAGCGGAGCTGAAAGGGAGGCGATGGGTGCGCGTGGGCGGCAATATTTCGAGATACATTTTGAACGTAATGTTCTGCTTGGGCGTTTGGACGAGTGGCTTAATGGTCTGAAAAAAGGGGGCACAATGTCTAAATCCCGCTCATGATTGATTTCGGGCGAGAGCAATTGGTTCTTCCCGATCGCTGTCTTATATCTACATTTACGGTGAATTCACGATGAAAGTTCTTGTGCTCGGCGCAAACGGCATGATCGGGAATGCGATGATCCGTGTGCTTAATGAAAAAGAAAATTGGGAGATCTTTGGAACGATTAGATCGGAAGCGATAAAAAGATTCTTTTCTCCGAAGATTGCCGGACGCCTGGTAACGGGGGTTGACGTGGAAAATCATGATACCTTGGTCAAGGTATTTGGCCAAGTTCGTCCGGACGTTGTCATCAATTGTATTGGTTTGACCAAGCACGTGAAGGGCTCTGACGATCCGCTGTTAGCGATTCCGATCAATTCACTCTTGCCGCACCGTTTGGCTAGACTCTGCGGTCCCTTGGGTGCTCGTCTGATACAAGTTAGCACGGATTGCGTCTTTTCCGGCAATAAGGGAGGCTATACAGAGGACGATCCTTCGGACGCCACGGACATTTATGGCAAGTCGAAATCACTGGGCGAGGTTCATTACCCGAACACGATTACCCTGCGTACGTCGACGATTGGACATGAGTTGCAGAGCGCCTATGGCTTGCTTAACTGGTTCTTGTCTCAGCGCGACCGGTGCAAGGGTTTTACCCGCGCCATCTTTTCTGGCTTGCCTTCGGTTGTTTTTGCCCAACTTATACGCGATATTGTGATCCCGCGGCCCGCTTTAGTTGGCTTGTATCACGTCGGCGGGCGTCCGATTGCGAAATATGATTTATTGCGGTTGATTGCCGAGGTATATGGCAAGTCAATCGAGATCGTCCCTGACGATCAGTTAACCATCGACCGGTCGTTGAATGCGGATCGCTTCCGAGCGGCGACAGGGTATGTCGCACCTGACTGGCCTGAGCTGATCGAATTAATGCATTCCTATCAATAGTTTTGGATACAGGATTATGTTCAAAGACAAAA
>CAYHQC010000141.1:0-1990 GCA_964358845.1 uncultured Gammaproteobacteria bacterium
TTTTTATCCAACTATATTAATAGGACTGCCAAAAGTCCAAGCGTTGATGGTGTCAATGGTCGTCGTGAGTATCTCCGTAAGTGCTTCTTGGCTGTTGAAGGCATTGTGAGGCGTGATGATGACGTTTTGGTTAGTAAGGAGCACGTGATTCAAGAGTTGCGTTTTGAGATCACACGTTTTGAGAAACTCTTGCGTTATGAGTTCCCGTTCTTCTTTGAGAGCACACTCTTCCTCTAATACATCGAGGCCTGCGCCCATAAGGATGCCTTGCTCGAGTGCCCACACGATTGCTTCTGTCTCAATTACCGCGCCACGGCTGGTATTTATGAGTAGCGCCCCTTTTTTCATCAGCCCAATGTTTTCTTTGGAAATAAGATGTTGAGTCTCGGGAGTTAATGGCACATGGAGACTCACGATATCAGAAGTGTTAAGAAGTGTCGGCAGGTCGACAAATGCGATACCGAGTTGCTGCGCTAGATTAGGATCCGGATGTCTAGTGGTCGCTACGACGTTCATTCCAAACCCGTGAGCAATTTGAGCAACACGTTTCCCGATGTGCCCGAATCCCACTACTCCAAGCGTTTTGCTGGCAAGTTCAAATCCGCGTAATCCTTCTAGTGTAAAATCACCCTTTCGTGTTTTTTCGACAGCGGGAATAATTTTTCGTGAAAGAGCGAGTATTAGTGCAAACGTGTGTTCGGCAATGGTATTTACACCATAAGCAGGAACGTTGCAGACGGTAATATTATGTTGTCGGCAGTAGGAAAGATCAATGTAATCATATCCTGTGGATCGGGTGGCAATGAGCGTGAGGTGTGGCAACTGGGAAAGAATGTCGCTTGAAAGTTGCGAATAGATGAAGGTCGAGACAATATCTGCCTCTTTGGCAATTCCGAGTGTTTCCTGTGTGAGTTTGTGTTCTGAAAATACCAGTGCATGGGCCGCAAGCGCTTGTTGTAGTAGTTCCCTTTCCCATGTTTCAACTTCAAAAAAAGCAATCGTCATTACTTTTATTGTAGAGGGAAATGTGATGTGAGTCTATATTTATAATGCTTCGTGGTTGACAGTTGGTTGGTAACAATGCTTTACTAGCATAAGACTGTCATGAAAAAGAAAAAACATTTTCACAAGCGTGCACCGCGGAAAAGTGCACATACGCACAACCTTTCCTCAAGACCGTATTTTTACGGTGCGATGGGTGTCATGGGGGTAATTGTACTTCTCGCTTTTGCTCAAACGCTCGTTCAAGGCGCATCACTGCAGTTTGATTCCCCTCAAACAGTAGCTAGTCTTGCACAAAGAAGCGTGTTGGGAGAAGGCGATGAGAATGAACAAGTAAAACAACAGGAAGAAGCGGAAAAAAAGGCGCAAGAGCAGCAAAAAGAAGAGGTGAAAAAAGCTGATGAACAGCAGAAAGAAGTTACGAAACCATCAAACTCTGGATCTAGCAGAACAGGATCCTTTGTGAATACACAGAATAGCGGAAACAAAAAAGAGACAGAGATAGAAACTGCGGCAGGTCAGAAGATAAAAACAAAAACAGAAGATAACGGTACGACAAAAATTGAAATAGAGTACGGGGAATTAAAGATTAAATATGTATTGAAAAATGGCCAACTCGTGAAAAAAGTAGAAAATGACGACGGTGATGAAATTGAGCTCGAAGATGATGAGTTGGAGGAAGTAGAAAATGAGATAGAGGATGAATTGGAGGATGAGGGTATTGAAATTTCTACAGACAGCGGCAAACCGATGGTCATCAAGAATCAAGTAGCAGCCTCAACAGAATTCCCACTTTCTATTGACGTTGGGACTAACCAACTTATCATTACGACCCCAGATGGGCAAAAAGTAGTTACGGTATTGCCGGATCAGGCAGTACAAAATCTGTTGGCAACAGGCATTATTAACAGTGTTAATTTGATCCAAGCATCAAATATACCAACAACGTCAACTTTGGGTCCGGTAGAGAGTACCGTACAGCTTAGAG
>CAYHQC010000142.1:0-1897 GCA_964358845.1 uncultured Gammaproteobacteria bacterium
TTATGAAGATAAAAAATCTTGGTGGTAAGTCCCTTACCATTGTAGAAGAAAAGCTTAAAGAAAAAGGCGTTTCAATTAATGTCTAATATAAAATATTGGGTTTTGTTTATTTGAGTTACCAAGTAACGAACTAACCAAGTAACGAAGTAACGAACTATGAGACATGCAGTTTTTGGGAGGAAATTAAGTAGAACAGTCGATGAACGCAGACGTTTGTTTATGATTCTTTTGCGTTCATTATTTGGGTCAGGAAAAATTGTGACTACTGTGGCGAAAGCCAAGGCAGTGCGTCCGATGGCTGAGAAGCTTATCACGAAAGCCAAGAGCGCCACAAGTTCTGACATGCGGCAAATTCGTAAAGTATTGGCCGATCGTGTGACCGTCGGGATCCTCATGGATTGGGCCAAAACAAGATTTACAAAAAGAACGAGTGGATTTACCAGGATGGTGCGTGTTGGAAGACGATTAGGAGATGCAAGTGAGACAGTCGAGCTTTCTTTTGTTGATGCCGCACCAGAGAAGTCAAAAGTTGTAAAGACTGAAGTAATCAAAGCAGTTTTACCTAAAGGCAAAGTCGTTGAAGGCAAAGTCGCCTCATCGGCGAAAGTAAAAGCAAACAAATAATGCATATGAACAAATCGACAGCATCAACGTCAGTAAAAAAGATTCAAAGAACGTGGCATCTTATCGATGCAAAGGGTATTATTTTGGGACGCGTTGCGGTAGAGATAGCGTCCAAGTTGATGGGCAAAACCAAACCATACTTTGTCCGATCATTGGATTGCGGAGATTTTGTCGTCGTTATCAATGCAAAACAAGTAGCGGTAACCGGGCATAAAGAAAAAGAAAAATTATACACGAACTATTCAGGGCATCCCGGGGGACTTAAAACAAAAGCGCTTTGGCAGCTGAGAGAAGAAACACCAACAAAAATTATTCGCAGAGCCGTAATGGGTATGTTGCCAAAGAATAAATTACGAAATAGAGTCATCACGCGTCTTTATATTTATGCAGACGAAAAACATCCGTATGGGGATAAATTTATCAAATAAACGTATGACAGACAAAAAACCAGAAGAAGTTGTCGAAGAAAAAATAATAGAAAAAAAAGGCGTTTCCTACTACGAAGCAGTGGGACGACGCAAAAATGCTACAGCTCGCGTGCGACTCTATGTCGTTAAAGATGCGTCTATCGTGATTAAGGGTGTCACAGTAGTAAAGGGGGACATGATTGTCAACGGCCGTCCCGCCGAGAATTATTTTCAAGGAGACATCTTTAAAAAGATGTATCAGGAAGCATTCAGAACTACGAATACATTAGGCCGATTTGCCATAAGCGTCACGACTACAGGCGGCGGCACGACCGGTCAACTAGGGGCCGTGATTCACGGCATATCACGCGCACTGATAAAAGTAGATCTTGAGAAGTTTAGACCAATACTTAAGAAACGCGGATTCTTAACCCGTGATCCGAGAGCCAAGGAACGCCGCAAGGCAGGCTTTGCCCACGCCGCGCGGGCCAAGAAACAATCTCCTAAGCGGTAATGTAATGACGATAAAATATAACCCCGAGGGATTAAGATCGATTATTGAAAGTCCGTACGCCAAGAAACGTCTCAAAAATCGAGATGCCAAGGTTAGTTGTAGTTGTGGAGATTTGAATAGGGAAGATAGAATCCTTTTGTTGCTACCCGATGTGCTAGAGTGTCAAGTACCCCGTTTTTCAAGAACACTTTCTGAGTATTTTTGTTTATACTGATACGGTGACATTTTGAGTCTTGTTTGAATTCTAGTCGTGTTGAAATAGTGCATGTAAGAAAAAATATTTTCCAGTAATTCCCCCAGTAGACCTGTTGCCAATTAGCTGATTGTTTTTTCCACGATGAAGCGTTTGGAG
>CAYHQC010000143.1:0-1753 GCA_964358845.1 uncultured Gammaproteobacteria bacterium
AGTCATATGTATCCAGTATGAGGCTAATGAGGGTTAATGAGCAACAGGTCTAATGAACAAAATTGCTTGCGCGTATGTTCGGATTTCTACCGAAGAACAAAGCACTTTCTCCATTGACCAACAAATTGACGCGGTGAAGAAAATGGCAGCAGTGAATGGATACGAACTTCCCCAAGATAATATCTTCATTGACGAAGGCTTTAGTGCCAAAACCGCCAAACGTCCTGCACTTATCAAGATGCTCTCATTCTGTTCAGTAAAGAAGAACAACTGTACTGCGATGATCGCCTATAAGATTGACAGGATTAGTCGGGACACCCTTGATTATTTAGGTATCATGAAAAGTCTCGCCTCTTACGGCGTGAGGTTCATCTCCTGCACTGAATCCATTGAGGATTCTCCGTCGGGTGAGTTCCTTTCAACAATTCTTGCTGCTGCAGCCCGTTACGATAATGCTGCTAAGGGTGAGAGGGTAAGAGCTAATATCCTTCAGCGCATGAAGTCGGGGCTACCACACGGGAAAGCAAAAATTGGATATTTGAATTACCTCGCGCCGAACGGTGTCAAAACCTGGATGAAAGATCCGGACCGATTTGACAAGATCAAGGAAATTTGGAGGCTAATGGAAACCGGAGCGTATACACTTAAGGGAATCGCTGATTTACTAAACTCGTGGCACATCACAACTAAAAAAGGCACACATTTTTATAAACTTACCAAACAACAAGCTCAACGGATATTCTCGGATAAAACATACGCAGGGTATGTGATCAGTAAAAAACATGGCCTTGAAATTAAGACGGAACACATCCCGCAGATGATTTCAACAGATACATTCTTCCGAGTGCAGTCTATTCTATCAGGAAGAAGAAAAACACAAGGGAAGTATAGAATGCTACGCACGGAGTTTCCACTTCGTGGCATTATGAAATGCAATATCTGCGAACAACCCATGCGGGCAGGCTTAACCCGGAATAAAACAGGCAAGTTATACGGATATTACTTTTGTCATACTCACCCAACGCCGTGTATTGCCGATGAAAAGATAGACAGTCAGTTTCTTACGCTACTCCGAAGTATTACTCCGGACGTGTTGTGGAAAAAGGCGTTCCTTGATGAAATTCGTAAACGTTGGGGAAACAAGTACATGGACTACGCCAAGCAACAGGCTGGGGCTAAAGATCAAATTGACACGCTTAAGGAATTGAAACACAAGATCGCAGCGAAAAATCTGGATGGAGTATATACGGACGAATTTACAAAAGAGCAGCTTCAAAAAGTTGATGATGAGATTATGACCGTACAAACAATACAAAGCGAATCACGATTGGCGCAAGTGGATATAGAAATAGTCCTTGCGTTCCTCAATGGCTTTTTAGCGGATCTCGGAAAAGCCTTCATTGAAGCCAAAACACTGGAACAGAAACGTGAGCTTTCCGTTCAACTTTTCCCAAACGGCGTCACTTTCCGAAATGGACATGTTGAACACCTAGGTTTAGCAGATTGGATTGCGCTAATTCAGCAATCTGATACCCCCCGTGTCCTGTTAAGTGCCGAGGACAGGACTTGAACCTGCAAGGGTTGCCCCACACGCACCTCAAGCGTGCGCGTCTACCAGTTTCGCCACCCCGGCTTTGATAGTATTATAACACCCAAAATGAATTATTACACGAGTTTAATGTAGAGAATTTTTGACTATCTCCTGACTTTCGCAAATTAGTGTCCTGATTGCAGTTTTTGTATCAGTCTGTGG
>CAYHQC010000144.1:0-1748 GCA_964358845.1 uncultured Gammaproteobacteria bacterium
TAACTTTCAGGTGATGCCCTCACAAAAGTTGCAAACCTGAGTTATGTGGGTATAGAAGAAACGAAACAATCGACAGTACTGCCACCATTGACAATTGAGACTATTTTTTCTCCAGATCATTTGTGGGTGAAAGTAATTCCATCAGAACAGGTAGTAACTATTATTTCGACAGGTGATGTTATTCCTGCACGATCTGTCAATCAAGGGATGGTGAGGCGTAATAATTTTTTATGGCTATTTGAAAAACAGTCGAAGCACTAAGGCGTGGAGATCTTACGGTCATTAATTTAGAAACTCCTTTGATTACAGGATGTGTCGCGACGATAGACGGCATGAGTTTTTGTGGTGATCCGAAAGCGGTTGAGGGTTTAAAATTTGCAGGCATTGATATAGCGACACTTGGAAATAATCATATAGGAAATTATGGGGTAGAAGGGGTGAAAGAAACGGAAAAGATTTTACATGATGCGGGAATAGAAACTGTTGGCACAAATATTTTGTACAAAGATGCGAAAGGAATACGGTTTGCATTTTTAGCGTATAACGATATTGGTGCTTCAGAAGCTGGGGTGTCGTGGGCGGAAGATGCAAAAATTATTGCTGACATAAAAGGAGCTAAAAATAATGCAGATATAGTGATTGTTTCTTATCACTGGGGAGTGGAATACACTGATGTGCCCTCACAGCGACAAATAAATTTGGCCCATATAACCATCGACGCAGGAGCTGATTTGATACTTGGTAATCATCCGCATTGGATACAGCCGATTGAGTTGTATAAGGATAAGTTTATCATATATGCACATGGCAATTTTATATTTGATCAAGAATGGAGTGCGGAAACGAAGCTTGGGGTTGTAGGAAAGTATACATTTTATGATAAGAAACTTGTGGATGTAGAGTTTGTACCGATTCGCATCGTTGATTACGGACAACCATATTTACTCCAAGGAGAGGAAGCGAAAAGAGTAATAAATACGATGAAAGAAAATACCTCATTACGACTTGTTGGGATGCAAAACTGATTTCTCTTAGGCAATGTGAAGATCTTGCAGTAGTCTTGGATGAGGTAGGAAAAATGTTTGGGAGGGTGGAGGACGGAGTGCTTAATCAGAAGTTTAATACCGCGATTGCGGGACTGCGGAATTCGTCAATTCATGGCGCGAACCTAATATGGTTTTATCCAAAGAGCATGTAGAGATGTTTGCATCTCTTTTATCATTTTTTGCACCAAAGTTGGCTTGTGAGATTGGGGCGGGGACGACGTGGCCAGACGTGAGCAAGATTGCCGGAGTGGATGAGGTAAACGTAGTGATTGCCGTGCAGGTCAATGGGAAGCTGAGGGCTACGCTAGACATTAGACGTCAGATTTCAGAAGATAGAGACAAAGTAATGGAGATGGCGATAGGGGATGAGCGGGTGAAGAAGTGGATGACGGGAGAACCGAAGAATATTGTGTTTGTGCCAGGGAAACTGGTGAACCTTGTTATTTAGGATTTTTTGTGAGACCTCTTTTTAAGAATGCCAGGCTATATGCATTAGCAGCAGTTTCCGCTAATATTTTTAATTTTTCCTGTTTTTCCCTTAACATTAACATCGTTTCTGAATCAGAGGTATCTAAGTTACTTTTTACGTCCAACGCTAATGTGTCTGCTGATATTCCTGCAAATAATTTCTTCATTTTTTCCTCTGCATTAATCTCTCTTCGGGTCAATTCCCCGACGCTCTGCGTCGTATAATACATGCGT
>CAYHQC010000145.1:0-1717 GCA_964358845.1 uncultured Gammaproteobacteria bacterium
GTCTTTACGACATCATTAAGCGAGGCGCCTGATTCCTGGAGAATAGTTTGTAAAGCCTCAAAAACATACTCAGTTTGTTTGGCGGGGTCATCCGGGTAGAGGACATTGCCATCGTTATCAAGCGCGATTTGTCCGGTAGTAAAAATGAGTTTCGTATCGCCGATTTCTACCGTATATCCGTGAGAATACGCGCCGAGCCGTTTAGCAAATTGATCGGAGTTTATCTTCGTTTTTGTCATGACGCGATTATATCACCCTGATGTAATCGTTTTTTTTGGATAGGACAAGGTATTATCAGAGAGAATTTAATATGCTATCCAAATTTACTTCAGCAGCACGATCCCCAGGATGAGAAGGGCCATGCTGATGAGTTTGGAAAATATTTTTTTCCGTTCTTTCATGAGATAGATTCCCCAAAGGACCGTGATGGGGATTTCTAGCTGGCTGACGAGTGTGACGAGGGATGCCGGGCCGCTTTGAAGATATGCGGCATACACACAGTAGGCGGACATTCCGTAGAGCGTCCCCACCACACTAAGCAATCCTACCGTCGGGCGTTTTGGCCATTGTGCGCCTTTTCTCAATCTCCAAACAACAAGAGGGATCATGAATATCACCGTGAAGAGATAGATCAGAAACGTATACATCATGGCGGTATAGTAGGGGATGACCGCTTTATCAATGAGAGCCCCGAGCCCAAATAATACGGCGGTAGCCAGGGCATACTTTGCGCCTTTTCCGAAATGGACACTTTTTCCCTCCCAGGAGAGAAAAAATACGCCGCACAGAACAAGGAGCCCTCCGACAGCCTGAAGGGGCGTAAATCGTTCCCGGAAAAACATCAACCCGCCGATGACGATGATGAGCGTCCGGCTGCGGCTGAAAAGGCTAAATTCTGACACGTCGGAATGTTTGAGTCCCTCATAATACGTCATGACGCCGACGGCAACGAGCGCTCCGGAAGCCACAAGACCGGTTATGGCCCAGGTGTTTGCGGGAATGACCGGGGATTCCCATACAGCAAACAGGAGCGAGACGGCCGTCGTAAATCCGGCCGCGATAATTCCTATAAAAACAGGCTCGGACTTTTCATCGGATAGATATTTACCGATGATTTCGGCTACAGCGTACGTGACGGCGCTGACCACCGTGAGGAAGAACCAATTCATAACTGTGTTGATTTAATTTTGTACCATCCCACACACAGAGGAATCAGGAGAGTAATAAGATAGTAGAGATAGACATCCGGTTTGTAATACCCATCAGCAGGGTGGAATAGTTTCACAAGGAAAAGATAATCACTGATGACGGCAATCGTCGTCCAGACGCATCCGACGAGAAGATAATATCGAAGCGATGATCCATGGATTTTTTTCCATACTACCCAAAGAGTCATCACGATTCCGATCGGCATGATGATCCATCCGATCATGGAGACGGGGACCAGAGGAAAAAGGAGTATGCCCAGGGCGTAGCCCAGGAGCCAAAGGAGAAATCCCCATCCGAATGTATCTTTGAAAAATTGATTCTTCATATCCACACTGTACCAAATAGGATGAAAGTACTCAATATACGTTTGGATGATGCGTTTGGAGGATACGTTTGGATGAGGGGATTAAAAACCCGAAAGTATAACTCCCATGACCAGGATGGTCACGAGCCAGTAGCCGTTATTGAGGATCCAGAGTTTCCAGCTTTTTCCTTCCCAGAGCACCGA
>CAYHQC010000146.1:0-1710 GCA_964358845.1 uncultured Gammaproteobacteria bacterium
GCAGCGTCACCAAGGTGTTCACCAGCAGCGAGAAAAAAACCGACGACAAGAAGAAAGACGCCGAGACCAAACCGGCCAAACCGAAATTCGATTTCTACACCATCCTGCCCGAAACCGAGACGGTGCTGCCGGAAAAGACGCCGGCCAAGACCAAGGCCAAGCCCGAAGCCAGACCCGAGACCGCCAAGGTCGCGCCGGAACCGGGCGTGAGCTATATGCTGCAGGCGGCGTCGTTCGCCACCTTCCCGGAGGCCGATCAGCTCAAGGCGAAACTGGCGTTGTCGGGGTTAAGCGCCCAAATCCAGAAGGTCACGATCGAAGGCCAGGGCGACCGCTACCGCGTGCGCCTGGGGCCGTTCGAGAAAATCGAAGCACTCGACGCCGCCGCGCAACAGCTCGGCAAACTCGGCATGAAGCCGCTGCGGTTGAAGATTAAAAAGGAGATCGGCGCCTGACGTCGGTCTGCTTCAGGTTTCGCGGCGCGGGCGAACCGCACTACCATTGCATGAGCGGACAGGGAGAAAATGATATTTCAACGACTGCCGGGACGCAGAAGATACGACTCCAGGGATGAAGGAGGTAGAGTCCTGCCGGGAGCAAGGACCGAGAGCACCGCAGGAGCGGTTGCCGAGACCTGGCCCTCAACACCACGCGATTACGCGATGAGCCGAAATAAATATGCCAAGAGAAATTAGAACAAATCGAGAAAGAGTTGGTCGCCCCCGCATTACCGAGGTTGACGCTTATTTATTTATTAAAGAAAACCTCAAAGCAATGGGGTGGGACGTTCGTAATCCCGATCGTTTTCCAAGCGGTCAAGTTTATACTCAAAATGAATGTTTGGGTCATCCTGAAATACAGAAATATCTTCAACAGGAAAAACCAGAAAACGTCATAAAATTATCCGAGTCGGCTTTTTGGGTTATTGAAGCAAAACGAGAACATCGTCAACTTGAGCAAGCACTTAGTGAAGCAATTGAGTATGCAGAAAAGATAAATCACAGCCGATCTATCAAAGTGAAAATTATTTCTGGTGTTGCCGGCAATGAAGCAGACAGCTACTTCATCAAATCTCGGTTTTTCAACGGCAGGGAATTTTTGCCAATCAAAATTAATGGCAAAGAAATTTCGGGCCTTATTCCACCCGATATTACTAAAAGGCTTTTGGAAACAAATAGCCCAGAGATTGAAGATTTTCAAATTGACGAAAATCTATTTATCTCAAAAGCGGAGAAAATTAACTCGATACTTCATCTCGGGGCTATTAACAAAAATTATCGAGCAAAAGTAATGGCGGCGTTGCTCCTTTCTATCGTTGACGAAACGCCACCAAATATAGATGCGTCACCAACGGTTCTAATTCAAGATATCAACACAAGAGCAAAAAATGTTTTGCAACGCCAAGGGAAGCCAGAATTTTTTGAGTATATAAAGGTAGCCCTCCCTTCAACGCCTGATAATCACATCAAATTCAAACGGGCTCTAGTACAAACCTTGCAAGAATTGAACAACTTGAATATTCGCTCGGCAATGAATTCAGGAACTGATGTGCTTGGAAGATTTTATGAAGTATTTTTGAAATACGGCAACGGCGCAAAAGAAATCGGAATCGTTCTCACACCACGCCATATTACGAGATTTGCTACCGAAGCCGTTAACAGGTTGTTGAAAAATACATCCATATCCGCAACCAAACTCTCCATTCCGTTA
>CAYHQC010000147.1:0-1708 GCA_964358845.1 uncultured Gammaproteobacteria bacterium
TCATCTGTTTTTTATTCTGTCAAATCAATCTGCAAGGAGTTTCGGACCAAGCTCAGATAACATACCTCTTGCAAAATAAAGAGAAAATACTATAATCAGGGCAATATGGTACAAACAGTTGATACAACTGCACGAGTAATAGGTCATAACGGCGTAGAACACATTATCCCATACAATCGATATTACACAGCCGAAGCCGAGGCAAAACACAAAACAATCAATGGCCAACCGCCTAAAGATGTCTCACCAAAAAAATACGCAAGCGCTAATAGCGAACGTGAGTTCACATTGGATGTTCTAGGTCATGGTGGATCCATTGCGGTCACCGAATAATCTTGCCTCTCGCGTAATCCCAAAAAGTACGATATAATACGTCTTATGAAACTCTCTTTTGCTTCCAAAAATCAACCCGACGTACCTCCACAGCCAGACATCATTCTCGCTTCACAATCCGTAGGCCGCAAAGGACTTCTCGAAAAGCTTGGGCTTCGCTTCCGTGTCGTCGTCACCCGTGTTGACGAAGACAAAATCGTCGATGCCAATCCGATGAAAATGATCCAAAAACGTGCACAAGCCAAAGCTGACGAAGTAGTTCATAATCCAAGAGTCTACATGGTGCCGGAAGACCGAGACGTGGTCATAATCGCTGCCGACTCTATGGCAATCATTGGCAAGAAAACATATGGCAAAGCTATGGATCGCGACGACGCCAAACGCATCATCAAAGAACTCATGGATAAATCCCACACATTCGTGACCGCACTTACCGTCTGCCATATCGCCATGGGGCAGCTGAAGAAAACATGGACCAAAACGGTAGAAACCAAAGTAACGCTTGGTAAAATTTCACAAGCAGAACTTGAGGCATATGTCGTCCACTATGACTTCACTCGCTTTGCTGCAGGATACGCACTCAATGAAACTCCATGGGATTTGGTAACCAAAGTAGACGGATCCTACACCAATGTCGTCGGATTGCCGTTTGAAGCCCTTTTGCCAATTTTACGAACGCTGAAAATCATCGACGCCCCTGCTCCACAAAAATAATCATGACAGAGTTAAACCCTGTCAACTTTACCAAACTCTATCTATATTTTGATATTTTGGAGCCATGGCTCCAAAATTTCAAAACTTCATTCAGGGTTATTTTCATAAATAGAATACTATTTTCCATGATACAATATTAATCTTATGGAATCGTTATATGTAAAGATTGACAGATCAAAAATCCTCTCCCAGCTCGTGCCTTTAGCATTGACGGGCGTTGTCATGGCAGTCTTTATCGCCATTTTACATGGCGCACTTCTTATCTTTAACGCGGTCCCCTTTTCTGAACCAATCACTATGCAATTTCGCTGGATCGATGTCTTGATCGGCGCGACGATATATTTAAAAACCAGCATCGACTTTGCTATTTTTATCGGCAGACTTATGGCGGCTAATCCCGGATGGCGCTCGCGCGTAGCAATTGAGATAGGAACTGCCGCAGGCAATGCATTTGGAACAATTTTGGTTATTGGCATGTGGGTAATCCTCAAACACGTCGATATCCTTTTGGCACTCATGGTATTTGTGGCTTCCCTGGTCCTTTTTGAGCTCGCTCACGGAAGCCTCGAGCATTTCACCAGCTGGGGATCTGTAGCCGGCATGAAAAAAAATATATTTTGGGGACTCCATTTTATGCTTGATGGTATCAAAAAACTAATAG
>CAYHQC010000148.1:0-1706 GCA_964358845.1 uncultured Gammaproteobacteria bacterium
AAAAAGTGGATGCATTTTCATTTTTGGTTATTGAAGAAGCCGCTGTTTTTCGCAGCCGTGACATCGTTGAGCGGTTAGCAGACGTTATTCCCCGCCAGCAGTTTGAAATACCCGTGCAAGCAGCCATAGGAGGCAGTGTTATAGCAAGAGCTGATGTGAAAGCATTTCGAAAAGATGTCACCAAAAAGCTCTATGGCGGCGATCGTACGCGGAAAGATAAACTCCTTAAAAAACAAGTGAAAGGCAAGGCGAAAATGAAGCTTATCGGTCGTGTGGAAATCCCACAAAGCGCATTTTTTGCTGTACTAAAGCGGGAATCCTAGCAAAGATTTCTGCCCAAGGTCCAAGTGAATAATTGCAGGATGTCAGGAGGAAATGGTATACTCCTATATAGAAAGATATATTTAATTTCTAAAAAGGATTAGTATGGTTGGAAACATCATTGAAAGAAGACAATTATTAGATGATTTAAAAAAAGCAGAAGGTAAATCAAACTCTATTAAATTATTTCGGCTCATTTTTGAATCTTTACCTGATGATATAAATGCGTCAGTAGTTAAGCGTAGCGTTGACTTAGCCAAACTTTCGAAAGAAGCAGGATTGAGCGATGGAGAGTTTAGCCATTTTTTTAAAATGCATCAATTTCTTTTTGTTAGAATACAACAGGCAAGCAAGTTTAATGGTTCTGCCAAGTTTCAGATTGCCTCGGGTTTCGAGAGTGAAGTGGATGTTGCTGAATATATTAAATCGTCCATCCAAAGGGGCGTTACTCGTGCAGTGCGAAAAAAGGAATCAGTATACCGAGGTCCCCACTAACCTCCCGCTTGCCTCGCCGAATTCGCCATCTAGTGAAAAAGGCGGGCCTGACTCGCACACACCCCACGACTTAGTATATAGGAGTATATTTGAAGCATTCAATCACCTATGACAAAAGCGAGCAGCAAAGAAAAGAGTCATAATGGCGTACACTCTAAGATTGCGAGATTTGGACTTACTGGACTTGGCAATGTCCAAGTAACACGCGATCCTGATGCGACGCGTGTCTACGTGTCAGATGAAAGAATACGCGACTTGTTGTCAAAATTTCTTGATGTAAATAGGAAAGGAATTCTACTACAAGAAGATAAAAGTGGATGGTTAATGGATCGTTATGTACCAACCTCCAATGAAGTTTCTCTTAAAAGAGGGGGCTTTGGCTCCAAACCAATTGTATTTGCAGTAGATAGAAGGTTACAGCATCGGGGGAGAAGAGATACTGATTTTACTGGTGTGTTGACCGAAGCTATTCCTAAGCCAACTTTTACTGGTGTGTTGACCGAAGCTATTCCTAAGCCAATCCCTTGCTCTGTTTTCAAGTGATTGAAAAAGACGTGCGTAATAATTCTCGTTTAACGAAACAACGTACGGGAAGATGAATTATTGTTGGTTGACCCCTTTTTCATTTTTAGCCTCAAAAGGCCAGGCCTTCCGAGGCTATTCCTGAGCCAACATTTACCGATATGTTTCCGCCGATTCGAAAAGACATGCGTAAAAATTCTCGTCCAAAGAAAAAAGGTGTTGGCGGCATCGGCATTGCTGCTGGCTGAACCTTTTCATTTTTAGCCTCGAAAGGCCAGGCCTTCCGAGGCTAATTTTTTATTTCTTGTCAAACGCGCATATTTGTACTATGTTTTAAGTATGCCTGCCAAAAATCGTCTGAAGACGTA
>CAYHQC010000149.1:0-1696 GCA_964358845.1 uncultured Gammaproteobacteria bacterium
GAAATTATGAATTATTGATCCTTTGGATACTCCGTAGTATTGACTCGAATATAAATTCTTCTTGGATAACTGTCTGTTCCGCCAGGAGAAAATATTTTGCCATTTTTGACAATAAGATAATTGAAACTACCAGATCCAGCAACAAGATTTTTGAATTTATTATATGAATCGTCCGTATCGCCTTCACAGCGTGAATATGAACCGAGGTCTTTGAGGATTTTGGTTGAAAGAGTGAATGATTGGTATGAACCCCATCCACATCCTCCATCACCATCGCTCCACCGAAGAATAAGTGCGTCTCCTGTCGTATTAAACCCGTCAATATCTCTAGCTGTAATTCCGCTTGCTAAGTTCTCACTTATTCCAGATTTTATATTATAACTTTTGAGATTGAGGTCTTTACATTTAGCAAGATACTCATTGCAAAATGTACCTGCAAGATAATACAACACATCACCTTTAACAAAGAATGAATGAATTGGTTTTGTCGCGTCGTACGTTAATGGGACTGTCTTATTTTCGCCAGTCAAAATATCAATGGTTTTAATTACAGGATTATCACCTGACCCTTCTGTATAAAATAACTTTCCTCCGCTCAAAAATGGATCAGAAATTCTCTGAACACCCGAAAATGCTTCGGGTACGATTGATTCCTCTTTTCCTGTTATAGAGTTCTCAAACAGAAGCGTAATTTTTTGCGGAATACGCGCGTAACTTTCAAACCATGACGAAACATCTTGGATTGAAAGAAGGCCGTTGGATTGATTGCTTAATTTCGCAGATGGATAATTTATTGCTCTGCCGTTGAGTGTGCTATCAAATTCTTGAACGCATGCTTCGACAAGTGGTTGCTTATCTCCGCTTGTGAGCAGAAAACCAAATTTACTAGTAGCATACGGAAAATGTGGGACTGCTATAAGTTTTGAGTTTGTATATCCAGCAGCTTTTTCTTCGTTAGTAAGTTCTCTGCCAAAAGGTAGAGTAATTTTATTTAATCCTTTTGTATCGGAAATAACACCACCCGACGCTTGATTACCCAAACTTATTTTACTTGTTGAAGCGTTACTAAAAGATAAAATTTTGTTTTCATCAACAAGACCGTAAACAAGATTACAAGATGCTCCTTGACGCTTGAGCGAAACCTTTGGGTCAGCAGTAAAACCATAATTCAATGGCTCTAAATCTGCTTGCCAAAATGTTGGATAATATACCGTAACCCCCGCCTCGCTATCAGTATAAGTTTTGTATGAATCGAAATACTGATAGACAAAACAATTTCCTCCAAAATCAGCATATTTATAACCAACACGCTCACAGTATGCTTGTCGTAATGCAGTTAAAGGATTTTGTTGATGTTCTGCTAACCGATCTGTTTCTTTTGGTGGCCATTCTCGCTCAGTATTCTGAAATCCTTTCAGGAAAATTAAATCGTCGGGAATACTGGATTGTTTTTGTTCTTGCTCCGAAATAATAGGTTGCTCCCCAGTTTTTGAACTACTTGAGTAGAAATATAATCCGCCAATTACAATAATCGCAATCGCCGCGATTATAACTGCGAAAACAGAAAAAGGAGTACCGTTCGGATTTTTCAGCGGAGCCGGAATAGTAACATTACCAGAGACAATATTCTTTTTATCAGCTTCTTCGTTCATACAAAATTATTATAGCACTTTTCAAATTAATAGTTAAATGTATG
>CAYHQC010000150.1:0-1695 GCA_964358845.1 uncultured Gammaproteobacteria bacterium
ATTTTTCTTCTGGGGGTTTTAGGTCTATTACAAATGTGTGAGGCGTAAAAAGTGGCCGGGAAGCCGCGCGAAGATTCAGGACAGAGTATTCCTCTATGTTTGATTGCGTATAGATGTCAAGAGGCTCTAATTGTATACAGAGCGCTTTTTGTTTATGACCTACTTTCAAAAGAAAGTTAAGCATATGTTTATTTACTGGGGGACCCTTGGGGAAGTAGCCTATCGTCCAATTGGTCTTTGGAATGCGATGAAAGGTAAGCTGAAAACAGATAAAGATCTCATTGTTTTTTTTGCCCGTTATACGCACCACGGTGACCCCCATGGCTTTACGAAATTCTCCCCATGCGTAGGACTGAAGCGGGTGGGAAACGTACGTATCCCAAACTTTTGGATCGATAGTATCGACTATTTCGTAAACGATAGATAGGGAAGCCATACACCGTATTATCGCTGGTTTTTTCTTATGGTACAATATGTATATGAAAAAGAACGGTAAACAGGATTGGCTTCCTATTGACCCGAGAATTCTTCCTCCGTTGTTTCATTTTGGTAATATTCACGGAGTCGCAAAGGTATTTATTTTCGTTGAAATACTTCTTGCGTCACTTGTCGTTGCGGGGACGCTGTTTCTTGTCGTGTGGCCGTTTATTAACTAAAGAAGGAGCGTGTCTTCTTCAAATCCTCTGTCATTTGAAATTGAAATCTGAACGTCAAGTGTATGTTCAGGAATATCAGCCAAAAATCGCGATACCATATTTTGGGTACGCGTTCCGAAAAAAAGTCGTCTGTTGGCATACGTAATATGCAATTTATCTTTGGCACGTGTGATACCGACGTAGCATAATCGCCGTTCTTCTTCTAATTCTTCTTTCTCCATAAGCGATCTACTATGAGGGAAAATTCCCTCCTCCATACCGATAATAAATACGGTTTCATATTCAAGCCCTTTGGCCGCATGAAGCGTCATGAGGGTGACAGTGTTTCGGTTGTCTGCTGATTTTTTGTTTGACGTTGCTTTTTGTTCAACCAGGGCTACATTGGTAAGAAATTCAGTCAGATCCGGAAACTCTGTGGCGACAGAGCGTAACTCCTTTATGTTTTCAAGTCTCATGGCTTCTTCTTCGATGTTTGCGTCATAGAGTTCAAGATAGTTTGTTTTCTTAAGGATAGTGTCGAGAAGTTCAAGGGTGGTGAGTGTTATGAGTGTCGTGTCGCTTTTTAATGTATCGCAATACGACTGAAATTTGGCAAATCTTGTTTTTCCAAGTTTTTCAGCTCGCACAAAAGAGACTGTGTCAGCAGGATTTGCTACAAGCCGCAAATAAGAAAGGACGTCTTTAATTTCTTTGCGGTCATAAAATCTCGTGCCTCCTACGAGTGCATACGGAATGCCGTTTCGTATAAAATTTTCTTCAAGGACTCGTGATTGCGCGTTCGTACGATAAAGAATTGCAAAATGAGAAAAAGGCTCTCGTGAGAGAAGAATTGTTTGGGCAATATATGATGCTTCATCATGTTCGTTTCGAGCTCCATAGAGGCTGATTTTTTCGCCCGTTCCTCTGTCTGTCCAAAGTTTTAGTATCGAGTGTGTTGTGTTTTTCCCAATCACGCCAAACGCCGCGTCAAGAATAATTTGTGTTGAGCGATAATTTTGTTCAAGTTCAAATGTTTTTGTGTCTTTAAAATCATTTTTGA
>CAYHQC010000151.1:0-1691 GCA_964358845.1 uncultured Gammaproteobacteria bacterium
CCGAGAGCTAACAATTAGGCACGAAGTTTATGGGGTGATAGAAGTCAGGAAAAGTAGTACTCGTATTTACTAAAACAGATTTAGACACTCGTGCAAATACCAAAAAACTCGCCCGCCTTGCTATGGATGTGCCACACGTCTATATTTCTACCAAGTCCAAAGAAGGAATTGACACTCTCACATCCGAATTACTGCCAAAGATGATTCATTAATAAAGTGATGCATTATGATCACCAATAATCACCTGACTTCGGATATCAGACCATAACCATCGCGCAGCATACCGCTCCTCAAACGTAGAAGCGCTTGACATCATTTTCCGAAAGTTTTTTATCATTTCTTGTTTTGCTCGCTCGTGAGCTTCCCCCGCGGTATGACCCTTTAAAATAGTCGTTGGGATGAGGTTGGATGGTTCTAAAAATAACTTGGCCAACCCATCCTCCAATGGCTTTGTTATCTTTGATCGAGTAGTTCCTACAAGAAACTTTCTTGCATACCCAATAAAAGCAGCAACTCCTCGTTGAACTAATTTTTTACCTAATAATCTTGCTGAATCACAGCTTCGCGCATACATAATGCTACCAACAACCAACCCGTCATCCACTGTTTCATCAAGCAATACATCATTATTCTGACCCGCAACGCTCACTGCGTCACCATGACCATTCAAAAAAAGAAAACCCGGACGTTTTAATCTGAGATAACTTATAAATGTCGTCCTTGTTACCTTGTTCCCTTTCACATCGTATACAGGAATCTGTTTTCTTTTTGCCTCTCCCATCACTATCAAAGACCAATGATATAAATAGTTCGTCGCAGAGTCATGATTGGGCCTAGTAACCAGAAGAGATTTATTCATGTCCGTAAATGGCGCCGCTTGCCATATCTTGTAAAAACTCTAAATCCATTTCCATCATTTGTTTTCCGATTTCATCTTCTGACTGGACATGTTCTACCAACTCCTCTTTGCCTAAATTTTTATCACCTATGGATATAGAAACATTTTCAGGCATAACATTGAGTCGTGCTAAAACGATTTCTTTCAACTTTTTTGTTTCCTCTTCGCTCAAATGTAACTGATCTTCTGTCTGATTTTTCATGGTAATATTTTAAGACTCGTTAATGTCTCGAGTATCTCTTTTCCTTTCGGGGTGTCCTGCTCAATTTCTAATTTCGCAACTTTCCACGTTAACGGTTCGCCATCAACAACTACTATAATCTCCTCCCTAGCACCTAAAGGCAAATTCGCATACACTCTAAGAAATTGAGTTTTTTTATCCATAGAACATGTTTACTATACCACAAAATCAAGGAGAGAATTGAAATTCTCACCTCATTTCTGCACGACTCAAAAAAGGACTAACACAAAAGGATCTTGCGATAAAATTGGGAACCAAACAATCAGCAGTCGCCAGATTTGAATCTGGAAATGTTAATCCATCTCTTGGATTTCTGGAAAAAATTGCCTCGGTCATGGGATATCGACTTACTCTCCAACTTCAATAATAAATTTTTTATTTCTTCATGGGGTGCATCAGACCAATTGATTTAGTAAAAAATGATTAAGACTCACCCACACACTGGGGTGTGTAACTGCTCGCCCCGCTTCGCGGGGCTCGTCGGGCGCCGTTTTATCGAATAGACTTGTTGCGTAATTTCCCATAATCAGGCACACTAGAGGGATATGAATA
>CAYHQC010000152.1:0-1662 GCA_964358845.1 uncultured Gammaproteobacteria bacterium
AGGCCGCCTGCAACCGCCGACGGCGCACATGCGTTTCCCGGGGACGATCACCGTGTCGAGCGAAACATTTGAGAAGGTTCTCGAATACGCGGCACGAAGCTTCAAGCTTCATGGTTTTCAAGATATTGTGTTTCTGGGAGACCATGGGGATTATCAGGCGAACGCGAAGGCGGTCGCGGAACGGCTGAACCGGGAATGGGCCGCGACACCCGTGCGGGCGCATGCCGTCGAGGAATACTACCGGGTTGTCCAAACCGAATATGTGCAGGCGCTCAAGCACCGGGGTTTTCGCGACGAGGAAATCGGCACGCACGCCGGCCTTGCCGACACCTCGCTCATGCTCGCGCTGGATCCGCGTCAGGTGCGGATGGATCGGCTGCGGTCTGGCGCCAAACTCGGGAATGCCGACGGTGTACACGGCGACCCGCGCCGCGCCAGCGCCGAACTGGGACAGCTGGGCGTGGATGCCATCGTGACGCGGACGGTGGCGGCGATCCGCAAGCTTGTCGTCCGCCGTTAGAATGGGCAGTGTGCGTGATTAAATCTACAACTTGGACTTGGGAGCGTTCATGAAATATTTTGTCAGGCGTCAATTTTTAACGTTAACGTTCAGTCTCGGCTTGATTGCCGGGGCGCCCTGCCTGGCGGCCGGGTCGTCCGGACCGGCCCCGGCGGTCGTGACGGTGCCGGGGATGCCGCCGGTAGTGAATCCCGCCAATCTCTACAGCGAAACCACCGCCGACAAACTCAGCCCCGCGGTCGCCGGCTCGCTGCCGCGGGTCTATGTGCCTAACCGGCAGTCGAACGATGTTTACGTCATCGATCCGGCGACGCTCCAGGTCGTGGACCGTTTCAAGGTCGGCATCAACCCGCAGCATGTCGTTCCGTCGTGGGATCTGAAAACCCTGTGGGTGACGAACAACGCCGAGGGCCGCACCGACGGTAGCCTCACGCCGATTAACCCCATGACCGGAAAACCGGGTCGCGATATCGTGGTCGATGACCCGTACAATATGTATTTCACCCCGGACGGCAAATCGGCCATCGTCGTCGCCGAGGCACGCAAACGCCTCGACTTCCGCGACACCCAGACGATGGCGCTTCAGTTTTCGATCGCGACGCCCGGATGTGCCGGCATCAACCACGCCGACTTTTCCATTGACGGCCGCTACGCGATCTTCACCTGCGAATTCGGGGGCCGCCTGGTAAAGATCGATCTCGTGAATCGCAAGGTTCTCGGTTACATCAAGCTCTCGAAGGGCGGCATGCCGCAGGACATCCGCATTTCTCCGGACGGCAAGGTGTTCTACGTCGCGGACATGCACGCGGACGGGGTGTTCCTGGTCGACGGCGATACCTTCACCGAAATCGGTTCCATCTCCACCGGCATCGGGTCGCATGGGCTTTATCCGAGCCGCGATGGCAAGAAGCTATACGTCGCCAATCGCGGTTCCCATAAAGTGGTTGGACCGGCGGGCGGCAAGGGCAGCGTGTCGGTTATCGACTTTGCCACCCGCAAGCTCGAGGTGACGTGGCCGATTCCGAACGGCGGCAGCCCCGATATGGGCAACGTGAGCGCGGACGGGAAAACCCTCTGGCTGTCCGGACGCTTCGACAACGTCGTCTACGCGATTGACACGACGACGGGGGCGGTGAAGGTCA
>CAYHQC010000153.1:0-1659 GCA_964358845.1 uncultured Gammaproteobacteria bacterium
TCTCTGGCCATTCTATAACCGTAATTGAATTGATATCGTCAAGCATTTCAAAAATCCCGACGCCTTCTGCATCAGACAGTCCTTTCGTGCGATACAAATCTAAATGATAGAGAAAACTTTCAGGCGACAACCTGGGAATACTATAACGTCGTACAATAATATATGTGGGGGAGAGGAGGCGAGTATCAATACCAAGTCCTCTGGCAATTCCCCGTATAAACGTTGTTTTCCCACTCCCTAAATCACCAGTGCACAAAATGACATGAGGTAGTCCCATACTCCTCCCGCGAAGCGGGATCTCGCTTCGTGAGACTTTCTCTTTTAGATAGGCAATTCCAAGCGCTTCACCAATTTTTTGAGTTTCTTCGGCGCTTTGAGTGATATGATGTGTAGGAAAATCCATACAGATAGAGCTCCAGTGGCATCAATTATAACATCCCGAATTGTCCCTTGCCGGGTAGGCACAAACATCTGATGAAGCTCGTCGGTAGCCCCAGAGAGTACGGTAAAAAGAAATGCGATGAAAAAATACACTGGCTTGATCACAATGGTAAGGTTGAAGGCTCTCACATACAAAAGAAAAAGCACCGCATACTCGATAAGATGAAGAGTTTTGAAAAAAATAAAATTCCAAATATACATGTCTGACACTGTAACGCTCTTTCTGGTCGATAAGAAAAAAATCACACTCGTCCAAACGAATACCGGTCCCCAAGAAATAAAATATTTCATATATTTATTTTTGTAATCAAGTTGGCTATGGCAAACAATGCCAATCCGGCGCTGACAAACAACATGGCAATTATTAACGGCCTTTTGGAAGCCAAGCGAGTAACAGATGCGCCAGACACGCTCGCGTCTTCTACACCCAGTATAGCAGGAACAAGCGACACATCAGTACTGATTATTTCATCACTAATTTCTGTTGTAGGTGTCACAGTAACAGTACGTGTGGGCGTCGCAATCGGTGTAGACGTAGCAATAGGCATGCTTGTTGCAGTCGGAGCAGATGTTGCCGACGGCGTTGGAGTTGGGACAAGCGTATTTGTAGGAGTTGGTGTATTTGTTGGCGTTTGAGTAGGTGTCATAGTTGGAACTTGAGCATTCAACGATCCCTTTGTCGCAGAAGCCAAAATAAAATAACTACCGGTATTATCAGGGCTTCTCCCGATCGTAATTCCACTCCCAGGATCACTGGTATACTGATATTGATCAATAATGTTTCCCTGCCCATCGAATATAACGACAAAATCACCGGAATTATTAAGAAATGATGATAATTCAAAATATGGGTAGGTCAAATTTGTTACAACAAGATTAGCAAGAAGTTTTTTGGATGAACCAGTTTCATCACTTTCAATAAATATCGTATCGTCATCAAGATAATATGATTTTATATAATCAGCACTATCACTTGCATTATAAAACTCAACCCATTCAGGGCTTGCGTTTGGACTAAATTCATTTATTACGACATCGGCGGCGAAAACAGAAGACGGAAAAACTAAAAGAAATAAAATTATGCACGCTGGCAGAAGCGCACTTATCATGAAAAGTTATTGAACGTGTAAATAAGAACTTACAACTCCGTCATCGTGTTTAATATATTTCCTGACTTCTATCATTTAGTGTCCCAAGGAATTTAATACGTTAATTTTT
>CAYHQC010000154.1:0-1648 GCA_964358845.1 uncultured Gammaproteobacteria bacterium
GTCTTGCCTGCGAGGCTAAAAAATCTCGTCGTAGTTAATTTGTCATGGATCTTCCCATATTGTACGAAGATGTATATCTTTTGGTCATAAATAAGCCTCCTGGTGTAGTCGTTAACCGAGCACAGTCAGTACACGGAGAAACCGTACAAGATTTTGCTGACGCGTATTTGCATTTGTCTCCCCGTGCGGCAAGTATAAAAGAAAAAACCGCTGAATCCATAGAAAAAGATATCAAAGAGGTTTTTTCGGATCGTTCAGGAGTGGCTCATAGGATTGACAAAGAGACTTCAGGTTGTCTTTTGATAGCAAAAACGCCTGAAGTATTAGGATTTCTGCTTACCAAATTTAGAGAGCGGGACATGAAAAAGGTTTACCTTGCCATAGTTCACGGAAAAATAATACCTGAAGAAGGAGAAATAAGAGCGCCAGTAGGTAGATTACCATGGAATCCTGAACGATTTGGAATATTACCTGATGGTAAAGAAAGCGTCACACGATATAAAGTGCGTTCAGCCTTCAGCCGTCAGTCATCAGGCAATTCTAAAAAAAGAAGACTGAAGACTGAAAGCTATACACTCGTAGAGTGTTATCCTGAGACGGGGCGCACCCATCAAATTCGTGTGCATTTAAAGTATATCAATCATCCAATTGTCGGTGACTTCCTTTATGCTGGCCGTAAAACCGCGCGCGATGATAGAGTGTGGGCGCCTCGCGTGATGCTTCATGCTTGGAAGTTATCTTTTGATCACCCTATTACTGGTCAAGTACTTGAAATTGAAGCCCCGGTGCCGGATGATATGATTAAGATTGGTACTTAGTATGTCTTCATCTATTTCTTTAATTTCTACATTACTTCTTCTTCTCGCCGCAGCCATCGGCGGGGGAGCGATTGCATCACGATTAAAGCTTCCCTCCATTGTTGGCTACATTGCTGGCGGGGTGCTGATTGGAAATCTTTTGAGTCGATTTATCAATCACGAAGTGGTAAGTCTTATAGCAGATAACGGGATTACGCTTCTTCTGTTTGCTTTGGGCATAGAATTTTCTTTTCATAGGTTGCGTCGCATATTAACTGTAGTCGCATGGCCGACTGTCGCGCAGTTGCTCCTTTCATTTTTACTCGTCCTTTTACTGTTAGTGTCTTTTTCTATTCCATTTCTGGCAGCGATATATTTGGCAGCTGCGGCAGCACTCTCATCAACCGCGATTGTCGTGAGAGTATTGTCTGAAAAAGGCGAATTGGAAACAGTTCCAGGAGAACTTGCCACGGGTTGGCTTATCGTGCAGGATTTAGCAGTTATTCCGATGCTCATTATTTTAGCGGTAGTAAGTGGCGTATCAAATCAGACCACGTCACTTGTTACCACGATTGGCGCTGTACTTTTAGCCCTTGGTAAATCAGCGATACTTATAATCGGCTTGTTGTATTTAGGGAAACATGGCGTGCCGAAATTACTCTCTACAGTTGCAGGATTTAAAAATCGAGAGTTGTTATTATTATCGACCATTGGTCTTGTATTTTTTGTCGGTCTTTGTACGTACAGTATAGGGTTATCAGTCTCGCTTGGGGCATTTTTGGCAGGTCTTCTTATCGCAGAAACAAGTCAAAATCATGCGGTGTTTGCTGAGATACGGCCGCTTCGTGATT
>CAYHQC010000155.1:0-1531 GCA_964358845.1 uncultured Gammaproteobacteria bacterium
AACCACAGACTGAGCGATCGATGAGGCCGACGAATTGAGCGCGACCCTTGAGGCTGTAAAGAAACTCGTTGCCGCAGGGCAAGTGCGGATATCCGAGCATGGATACGACGAGATCGCGGCGGACGGGATATACGTTCGGGATATACTGGCGGGCACGGACAAGGCCGCCGTGGTCGAAGATTACCCGGCCTTCCCCAAGGGCCGCGCCGTGCTGGTGCTACAATTGGACAAGGATGCCCGGCCCATTCATGTCATATGGGGGATTCCGAAGGGGTTCACTACCCCGGCGGTGGTTGTGACCGCTTATCGCCCCAACCCCGACCGATGGGACAGCACCTTTACCAAGAGAAGAGGCCAAAGATGAGCAAACGCCACAGCATCAAATATGTGCACGAAGGCAAGTACGTGGCCGAGATAGATGTTGAGCTGCTCGAAGATGAGACGGAATGGTCGCCGTACCTGTCGGTAGAGGACGCATGCAAGCTTGACGATGTACGCGATGCGCTACGGCGCGGTGATATCGCGGCTGCCGCCAAGCTCGCGCGTGTGTTTGCACTCCAGCCTGTAGCCGTCTCGCAGTAACGCATCAACTGCGTCGCGCGCGATGTGCGGCGCTGACGCACCATGCACGCCTCAAGCGGGCCGTTGACCGTCGGCGACGGAGGAAGCAGAGATGAGACAGAGCAAATTTCCCCTAGGCTGGGACAAGAGGCGGGTGCAAAAGGTGCTCGCTCACTACGAGTCACAATCCGAGGATGAAGCGGTAGCGGAAGACGAAGCTGCGTTTGAAGCGTCGGGTCAGACCGTCATGGAAGTTCCGACCGATCTGGTTCCGAGCGTGCGGGAGCTTATTGCGAGGCGTAAATCGGCGTGATGGCAGCCGACAGGCGCATCGCGTCAATAACCGCGCATGACTATCGGAGGTCGTAAATGAAAGAATATCGTCCCGCCAAAAAGCGCATCGCCGTCTCGGTCGGCGAGTCCGTGCGCATTCTGCGCGAGCTTCAGGACTTGAGCCAGAGCCAACTGGCCCGTCTTACGGGAATCCCTCAGGCCACCCTTTCGGCCATCGAGAACGAACGCGTCCGTCTGGGCGTGGAGCGGGCGAAAGTTCTGGCCCGGGCGCTCAAGTGTCACCCCGGGGTTCTGGTATTCCCCGGCTGGGAGCTTCCCGGCAAGGTCGCGGCGTAACCGGTTACGCTCCGCACCCCATAAGCGCGCAGGGTTTCAGTACCTATGGCTATTGGCACCCACGGCCCCCGCAAACCCCCAAGCGGCCAGGTCGACCACAGCAAGCTCGACCAAATCGTCGCCAAGGCGCGTAAAGGCGTCGATGCGCGCATGTCGGGATATCGCGAACAGTCGTTGCGGCTGCATCCGCACGTCTGCGGGCGCTGCGGGCGCGAGTTCACGCGCGAGAACCTGCACGAGTTGACGGTGCACCACAAGGATCACAACCACGACAACAACCCGCCGGACGGCAGCAACTGGGAAAATCTCTGCATGTACTGCCACGACTGGGAGCACCAGA
>CAYHQC010000156.1:0-1522 GCA_964358845.1 uncultured Gammaproteobacteria bacterium
CCATTTGTAAGTTGAGCCGGAAGCGGAAGAAAATTCTATGGCGGAATCGTCGGCGCTATTGAAGACGGTAAGCTTACTGTCGGGCGTCGTCGTCCCAAGGCCCAATCTGGAATTGTTGTTGTCCCAATAAAAACTGGAGCTAGTCGCTAAAGCGGCGGCGCCGTTGCCGAAAGGAACATAGCCGGCGGCGATATTGCTCCACCCAGTCCCGCCGAAAGCCACTGACAAAGTGGAAGAAGCGCTCCAAGTTCCGGCCACAATCTGGGCGATGCCGGTTAAAGCGGAAGAGTCAAGGCCGGTGCCGCCGTATTGATTGGAAATGGCGGTTCCGTTCCAAGTTCCGGAACGAATCGTTCCAAGCCAAGAATTAGTTGTCGTGAGACCGGTGGTCGTGGCGTTGGTGAGACCCAAAAGAGTGGTTAAGTTCGGCAAAGTGGTGGTGGCGGAAAGCCTTGTGTCAAATCTGTCATTGGTCCAGTAAAGATTCGTTCCTTCGGCCACATTGGTCGTGAGCAGTCCCAGCGAAGAAGTGGCGATAGTTGAGGCGGCGCCAGAATAGAAATTGACGAGACCGGAAGAGGCGGAGAAGTTTTGGCCAGTGCCGCCGTAAGTCGCGCCGACGGCCGTTCCCTGCCAGGCGCCGCCGACCACCGTTCCCAGATTGGAATTGGTGGTAACGGACAAGTAAGGGAAAGTGGAGGTGGCGGTGGTGGAAGTGGCGGTTAAGTAGGCGACGGTTGGCGAAGTGGAAGCGGACAAGGTCGTCCCGTCGGAATTAAGCCAGCCTTGGCCGAAAGAAGTCTGGCCGGTGCCACCTTTGGCCACAGTCAAAGTTCCGGTAATAGTGGAGAGAGTGGAGGTGGCCAGCCAAGTGGGAACGCCGGCGGACAAGGCCAAAACATAGCCGTCGGTGCCGGCGGAAGTGGTGGCCAGCCTTCCCGCCCCGTTGCCCAAGAGAACGGTGTTGGCTTGAATGCTGTTCCAGCCCGTGCCACCGTAAGCGGCGGATAAGGTGGAGGAAGCGCTCCAAGTTCCGGCCACGATCTGGGCGATGCCGGTCAAGGCGGAAGAGTTAAGACCAGTGCCGCCGTAAATGGCGCCGACGGAAGTGGTGGCGGACACCAGGCCGTTGTTGGCTTGAAGCGGTCCGTTAAGCGAGCCGAGGTAAGCGGCGCCGGAAATGGTCAAAGCCGTGCTGGAAGCGTAAGGAATAGAAACATTCCCCGTTCCAAAAGAGACGGCTTTGTTGTTGGTGGTATTGATGGAAAGAGTGTTGTTGGAGTCTATGAGATAAGCGCCGGAGGTTGTTAATTGAGTTCCGGTGGAAGTGGCAGTTCCGCCGATGCCGACGGAAGTGCCAAAATAGCCCGTTCGCCATCTTAGCCAATTAGTGGCGTCGCCTAAATCTAAAAGATTGTCGGCGGTGGGAATAAGACTGTCGGCGATGCGGGAATTAAAGTAAGTTATGTCGGTGGTGGTGGCATCGCCCAAGTAAGTGTTGTTTTCTACGGTGAAAGTGGAA
>CAYHQC010000157.1:0-1510 GCA_964358845.1 uncultured Gammaproteobacteria bacterium
CCTCCAAACGCTTCATCGTGGAAAAAACAATCAGCTAATTGGCAACAGGTCTATGATATAATGAGTCAATGTACAATTGGAATACTGACATCACTACATTACGTAAAAATCCTTCCAAATTTGCCATATGGAAATTAAACCAACTCATAAACTTTGGTCTAAATGGCGAAAAAATTAATCTTAAATTAGCGAAAAAATATTGGAATAACCTTTCTCTTGATCCGAAAAGAAAGAACTTTTTAAACTACGCGCTATGGGGAAAACTATCCTAACTCCTACACAAAGACAGGTGTTAGATATTCTTGCAAAAAATTCTAAATTTACTTCATTTTATTTAACCGGTGGTACGGCGCTTTCGGAATATTATCTTCATCATCGATTATCTGAGGATCTTGATTTTTTCTGTGCGTCTGAAATAGATGTGACTTGGCTTAACACATTGGCTCATGCTATCAAGCGACAACTTCATGCGGGTACTCTTGATATGCAACAAAGTTTTAATAGAAATTTGATATATTTTACTATACAAAAAGAAATACTCAAAACTGAATTCACCTACTATCCATTTCCCAGTATAGAAAAACCTAAAATTCACAAGGGGATAAAGATAGATTCTCTGATAGATATCGCCACCAATAAATTTTTTACCATTTATCAAAAACCAACTGCGCGTCACTTCATCGATTTGTATCTCATTGTACAAACGAAGAGTGTAACATGGAAACAACTATTTCTTTTCGCTAGAAACAAATTCGATACACATATTGATCCAATACAATTGGGTAGTCAACTTATGCTCGCTCAAACCGTCATGGACTTTCCTCATTTATTAAAACCTCTTCAAGAATCATCATGGCGTTCATTCTTTTTACAAAAAGCTAAAGAACTCAAATCAGAAATTGTTATATAATAATACATTGGTACAAAATCCATGACAGCATAAATCAGGACAGAGGCATGATCTTTTCTTATAATCCCGATGTGCGAAGCAATTCCACTCCCGAGGGGAAAACACATAACTACACGTATGATATAATAAAATAAGCATGGAAAATATTGTGCCACCACTTGAAGCTCAAGTCTCCACAGAGCCAGTATCCCCGCCATCAAAAAAGCCTATAAAATTGTGGAAAAAAATATATTCGTAGGCTTGTTTGCAATCATAACCATGGTTGGCTTGACGATAGGATATCTCTATCTATCTCGTAAAAATGATACGACGGCGGGAGCCAGCTATGAAGCGTTAAATTTACAAACACCTCTGCTTACAGCCACACCTACTCCAACGATAATCACAGCATCAGACATATCATGGTACGCCGAGCCCAAAAAAGTAGAAAGCGTCGGATTTTTTACCCTGATAGATCAGTACTTTCCCTACTCTGCAGAATACTGCCCTTCAAATGATTGTACAAGCATGGCAAATAAAGCGGATACGTATGAGCCAAAAGCAACGTATACCCACATAACTCAGGTTTGCAACTTTTGTGAGGGCATCACCTGAAAGTTA
>CAYHQC010000158.1:0-1481 GCA_964358845.1 uncultured Gammaproteobacteria bacterium
TCCAAACGCTTCATCGTGGAAAAAACAATCAGCTAATTGGCAACAGGTCTAATATGCCAAAGGTCACGGTAATTGTCAACGATCTCCCGATCAGATGTGGTGCCGAGATTTGTATAGTACCCCTTAATGCCCAAGAGTGCTGTTGTCTTCGCTATGAGTTCATTGTTGAGCGTTGGTATATTTTTCGTGGTTTGTTTAATAAATTTGAGGCGCTTTAGTGAATCACCTGGACGACTGATCACTTGTTTCGCGTGATCCAGTTGCTTCATCATGTCGTTTTTGTCCTTGGCGTATCGTTTTCTGGAAAATTGGCAGATGAGATCCCCTTTGTCTGTATGCAATCGAGTAGTTTTTTCATTCACTCCCACTCCCATTGTATCGACTAATCCTACTTGTATTGTTTTGATCGTTGATGGCGATAGATTCCCTAATCTTGCTCCGACAATATAGGTAAGATTGTTTTCACTGAGCTGATCGACATTTGCCTGACTAATCATGGCAGCATCGGCTACCACCGTTACGTCGGCAATGTGATACTTTTTCTTCAGTTTCAAAATACTGGGTAAAAAGGTATGCCCCTCAAATGTATTACCGGGAAAAATCTGCACACTGAGGGGAAATCCATCATTGTTCACTAAGAGGCCAATAACAATTTGAGGTTGATTGAATTTGTTGTCTTTGGAAAACCCGCATTTGCGAATACCTTGGGAAACAATATGATTTTCTTTTGTTTCATCTTCATCAGATGAAAACGATTCAAAATAGAGCGTGGTCACATCGTAAAAGACAAACGTGAAGTCAAAATTGAGATGTATTTTTGCAAAGGTAATTGCTGCCGACTCCATGTCAGTTTGCACTGTTTTTAAACGCAATAAAGTCTGATACATGGCATTCTTCGGGTGATGAATTCCAAAGTACGCAGAAAGTAATTCCAGAGATTGAAGTTTGGAAACAGGCTCTACTAATCGCATAATGACCAAATCTCGACAAATATCATCAATCAAGCCGCTAAACCCCAGGAGAGAAATATAGTGAGTGAGCGTGTGATACAGCAACATGGGTTGTGATCGAAGGTGTGTTAATTTATCTTTTTCAACCCACGTCGAGCCAGAAACAATGGGGGTGGGCAATAGTACTAATTGATTCGTTTGAGTATCAATCCATTCACGAGCGGTTTGAGAAAGATGCGTGAGTGCAAGCGGCGTAGCAGCGCTTCCAAAGTGTTTGATAATGTGGGTTTGACCATCTCGATATTCAACCACCTGAACAGCAGTTTTTCCCGAGCCTGTTATAGTTGTTCGTATCTGATACATGAGGCTATTTTACCTCTTAGTACGGAAAGGGACATATCTTATGGTGGTTTAGATTGCTGTATCGGTCTATTAAAAATGGGAAATTGAAAAAATCAAAAAGAGGTCAAGTCAGGAAAGGAGTGGTGTTCAAATGGCTCCTTGTCAAAAAAGTAACCAACTGGGCATACC
>CAYHQC010000159.1:0-1479 GCA_964358845.1 uncultured Gammaproteobacteria bacterium
AGCATCTTACGAAGCGTGGTGTATAATAGCGTATATCTGTTTCCGACGTATTGGTATCGTGAGAAAAGCGGTTCAAATAATGGCGAAACAGAAAAAAGGCTTTGTTGGCGTGAGTAAGAAGCAAGCCATAGAACTGCTTGTTGTTTCAACGCTCTAATTTCTTCCACCGTGTTACCTGAGCCGACGTGGTGGAGCATAATGGTTTTTCCATATTCAGATCGAACGACTTGGACAGCAGTAGATCCTGAGTTTGTTTTTGTGGTTCGAATTTTCATATCCCCTCATATTGTACCTGTTAGTACGTGTGAATGGAGATAAATATCAAGGTTTGGATTGATAGAACAAGAAGCTCAAAAAATATTTCTAAAACTTGCAGAAGTCAGGAGCAAATCCCACTTCCATCACTGCATATACTTTCCCTAACTTTTCAGAAAAAGCATCTTCATTGTTTTGCTCTTTTAAAGAATCGTGCAACAATGCATTGTTGTTTCCACTAATTAAAGCTTGCCCTAACCCACTGAAAATAGCACCTATCACCAAAATCGCAAACGAGTTAGCTAAAGCATAGGTTCCTACAGCTAGAAACCAAGCCATTGATGCAAAAATTACTGTTTTTCTTCTTCCTACATGATCCGAAAAGATACCTGTGGGAATTTCGAGTAAGGAACTTGCAAGCGCAGCAACAGATAATACTGCAAATCCTAAAGTATAAGAACCACTTACTTGACTAAAGTAAAGAATAGAAATGGCCATGTATGGTCTAAAACTATAGAAAAAGCTAAACCAACGCAGTAACCTAAAATTATTTGCAACCATAAGTGAAGTATAACAAAAGCTTTGAAGATTAGAGAAAAGACTAGAAGGAGTAACGCTTAACTAGCAATTCTAGGTTGCTAAGAGTAAAATCAAACTCGATCTCTCGGTTAAGGAACATGTCCTTTAGCGGGAGCAAAATGTAGTTTAGAGCGTATGGACAATCTATTTTAATCAACAGTAGAGCGCTTCATCAATAAATCATACCCGATGATTTTCTCGTTGGCTTTATACGGAACTTTATCTATTACTCTGAATCCATATTTTTCATACAAAGTAATAGCTTTTTTGTTTTTTTCGTATACATCTAAATAAATATTTGTAACTGTTGCAAGTCGTCCATGGAAAAGCATGGCTTCTATAAGTTGTTTACCAATACCTTTTCCATGATGTGCAGTATTAACGAATACCTTCTTCAACTCAATATCATTTGTTGTATATATTATTCCGTCATAACTGACTTCCCCAAATTGAATAAAGCCAACTAATGTATCGCCTTCTATAACAATAAGTATCGTGTCTTTTCCTAATACTGAATAGAAATACTCTTTTGATCTAGCTTTCAACGCCTCATCAAGATCCTGTTTGGACATTGTATTACCAAAGGCATCAGTAGACCTGTTGCTCATTAACCCTCATTAGCCTCATACTGGATACATATGACTA
>CAYHQC010000160.1:0-1435 GCA_964358845.1 uncultured Gammaproteobacteria bacterium
GTTGTTGATATTGAGGATACATTTCTTCGCGAAATGTAGGCCCCGGCCTATCAAATACCACTACCATATGAGAAGGAGAAAGATCACGATGAATTTTTAAAAGCATCGAAATAAATCCATACACTACACTCACCAACTTGCCATCTGGAGATCGCATCGGCGGCATCGCATGGTATGCACGATGCATGATGGCGTTTCCATCAATAAGGGTCATTCGATTCATGAGGACATTATACAATTCTTTTCTTCGCGCCACCCATGAGCTGTTCAAATTCTTCAGACTCAACCGTTTCTTTTTTAATCAGTGCCGCAGCTACTGCGTTCATATCTTTCACATGTTTTTTCACCAGTGCCAACGCTTGAGCGTAGGCGGTATCTATCAATTTCTTCACTTCCCGATCAATCGATCCTTGCATTTCTTGAGAAATTTGTGCTTGTTCATAATAGCCTTTTCCCCATGCGGTGATATCTTGCTGCGGACCAAAGTTTATAGGGCCCAAATCACTCATGCCAAATTCCATCACCATGTATCGAGCTATACGTGTGGCTTGATCTATATCATTTGATGCACCACTGGTCATTTCTTTAAAAATCACTTGTTCTGCCGCTCTTCCGCCCATCGTCATAGCAATTTCTTCAAGAAGCTGAGACTTTGTCTCATGCAATCTGTCTTTCTCAGGCGGCGACATCGTGTACCCTAAGGCCATGCCGCGGGAAACGATGGAAATCCTATGTACCATATCCAAATGCGGACTATAATAATTAACGATCGCGTGGCCTGCTTCATGATAGGCAGTCATCTTACGATCCAAATCGCTTTGCAACCTCTTTTTTTCCGGTCCTAACTTTACTTTTGTGGCAGCCTCTTCTATGTCTGCCATATCAATTTCTTTTTTCTCGCCGCGGGCCGCCATAATCGCTGATTCATTGAGCATATTCTCAATATCAGCGCCCGAAAATCCGACGGTACGTTTGGCAACTTTATCCCAATTAACCGCTGTCGCGTAAGGCTTGCCTTTCGCATGAATTTTTAATATATCTTTTCTTCCTTCAATATCCGGCAGATCAAGTGTGACACGGCGATCAAAACGACCGGGTCTTGTAAGTGCTGGGTCAAGCAAATCTCCACGATTGGTTGCAGCGACCACAAGGACTGCTGTGTTTGGCTCAAACCCATCCATTTCAACTAATATTTGATTGAGGGTTTGTTCGCGTTCATCATGCCCGCCCATCACCCCAGCGCTGCGCATGCGGCCAATTGCATCTATTTCGTCGATGAAAATTATGGCAGGCGCATTCTTTTTGGCTTGCGCGAAAAGATCACGAGCACGTGCCGCTCCCACACCAACAAGCATTTCCATAAACTCACTGCCTGCTATAGAATAAAACGCAGTCTTTGCCTCCCCTGCCATAGCTTTGGCAAGAAGTGTTTTCC
>CAYHQC010000161.1:0-1434 GCA_964358845.1 uncultured Gammaproteobacteria bacterium
GATGATAATTTGACGGGGACATAACTGGTCCCCACCCACCCGTTCGCGTGTTAAATTTTTGCCGATTTGTAAATTGTCAAACTCCCTATTTTCTCAATTATTTACTAGATAATTTTTTTTCATGCAAAGAATCAATTTTTGTAAGACGCTCCATTAGGTCAGCAATTCTAGCTAAAAGAACGGATATACCCTCATCATTTTTAGGGAAGTATTTTCTAATATATGATTCTACTGCCATTAGGACAAAAATATTAATGGGGCAAAGTAGTCTAGGATCTGGGATAACAGGATCGGGTGTTGGCCTAAACCCAGAATCAACTTCTTCTAAATGATGTTTTATGAGATCCACCCAAGAACCATGTATAGAATGCGATTGAATTCCTTGAAGCATAGGATAGACAGATTCCATACCGAGTGTAGTAAGAATAGTTTTATAATCCTTTCGCTTTGGAATAGTTAATTTTTCAATTTCCATTTCTATCACTCCTGAAGTTTTGAAGACACTGATAATAGATTTAAGCATTCTGGTTTCAATCGGTAAAACATTTCCTCGTTTTTTTATACTTTCTTGAATAAAAGCGTACTGTTCTTTTTCGGGTTTAAGGCTTGATTTTATAAATTCTTCAAAATCCTTATCTGTTGCCTTTTCACAAAAAAATCTTAAATTCGTTGCTGATTCTGTAATACAACGATTAAGTGCCATAATTACTTCACCGTGTTCGCTGACTTTATCAATTAATAAAACCATGACAGCTTTCATAAACTTTGTTATTCTAATGACTAACCCTGCTCCTATTGCTTGATTGCGAGGAAGTACATCTTCCTTTGGATTAAACGATTCGCATAAATGAGCCGATAGTGTTATTACTATTGCCGTTTCTCGATATAAATCAAAAACCACTTTTGAAAAAGCACCACCAGAGCCAACATTAATATTAGAGATATCTGTAGGCAACCCCAATATATCTTTAATTGATTTTTCATTAACTTCTATAGTCATAGATTCAATGCTTTTATTTCATTAACTCTCCAACCGAAACTCCGATTGCTTTTGCTATCTTTGCAATTGTGTCTAATGTTGGGTTCGTTTTTCCATTTTCAATATTGGTGATGAAGCTCCGACCGACTTTTAGAGTGCGGGCAATTTTGCCTTGAGATATACCCTTGGCAGTTCTAATACGCTTTAAATTTTTACCAAGTTTTACAGAATCACTTTTCATTGCCTCAGTATATACTCCGGTATATTGCAATACAATGGTATAGTATAGTATACTATATCCATGAACTACTTTCTATACGCTCGCAAAAGTACCGATGTCGAGGATAAACAAATCCTATCTATTGAGGCACAGCTCACCGAATTACGAGAACTTGCCAAGCGTGAAAATCTTAATATTGCCGATGAGTTTATTGAAAAACGATCTGCAAAAATTC
>CAYHQC010000162.1:0-1397 GCA_964358845.1 uncultured Gammaproteobacteria bacterium
TATGGCGTGCGATATATAGGTAAAGCGCCTGCTCGTAAACGTCGAGCTTGGGCGCCAGATAGTCTTGGAACTGAGTGAAGAATTCTCGAAACTCAGTCATTGGTTTGAGACAGTCAACTTTTGAGTATGTCGCTTCTTAACGCGATGGCTACGCCGCGCGACGACGCCCAGCAGTGGAAATCGGACGAATACCCGCGAGCTGCTTAGGCTGCTGCTGAATCTCCCACAAATCCAGCGCCTGCTGCATCCGCAGCCACGACTCGGGTGAGGTGTCGAGCAGCTTTCCCAAACGCGCCGCCATCTCAGGGCTGAGCGCGCGCTTCTCGTGCAGCAACTCGGAAACCGTCAGCCGCGATACACCCAGCCGCTTGGCGAACTCGCCCTGCGTCATGCCGAGCGCCGGCAGCACGTCCTCGCGCAGCAACGCCCCCGGATGGGTCGGCCGGCGGCGGGGATCACGTAAAGTCTTTGTCGTCTTCATCAGTGATAATCCTCAAGGTCCACATCCACAGCATCCTCGCCCTCGAAGCGAAAGGTGAGGCGCAAATTTCCCGTTACCGTCACCGAATAAGTATCGGCGCGATCACCTTTCAGGCGATGAAACCGACACCCCGGCAAGTTCATGTCCCCAGACATTCTAGCTGCATCCAACCGGTCCAGCATGCGCTCAATCCGGTCGGCGCTCTTCGCCGGGATGCCACGGTGGTCGCTGTGCCGGAAAAATCGCTCAAGACCACGATGCCTGAACTTGCGAATCATCAGCGATGTAATCCGTTACAGTACATTGTAATCCAAAACATGACTATTGCCATAGGATCGAACCGCTGATTGCTCAATACCGGCTAGGGCCGGTGACCAATATACGACGGCACCACCTGCTCCATCGGCGTCGGGGTGATGCCGAACACCTCCGGAAAAGCTTTGCCACTACAAATGCTGTCCACCTGCAACGACCGGAAGTTATCGAGCGAAAACGGTTTGCCGGGGACGAATTCCATGAAGGCCGCCTGCATGTGCGACAACGTGTGGTTGAGGCCAACGATGTGCACACGCTTGCCCATAACTTCTGCAATGTAGCTGACAATCTCCCGTAACGTATAAACCTTCGGGCCGCAGAGATCATAGCGCTGGCCGTGCGTCCCGGTATCCCTGAGCGCATGCACGAAGGCGGATACGATGTCCTCGACATACACCGGCTGGAATTTTCCATCCGGACAGGCGAGCGGGAACACGCCGGGCGCGAACTTGAGCAGGCTCGCAAAGCGGTTCACGAAGCTGTCACGCGGGCCGAAGATAACCGACGGCCTAAAACTCGTTACGTGTAGGCCGTCGGCAGCGGCGCGGTGGACGGTGTCCTCACCCATGGCCTTGGTGCGCAGGTAATGCGACGGCGCGTT
>CAYHQC010000163.1:0-1395 GCA_964358845.1 uncultured Gammaproteobacteria bacterium
CGGCAAATACGGCGATAACGCCACTTCCACCTCGGCGCAAGCTTTGGAATTATTTGACGAGTTTGAAACTAATGTAAACAACGCAGGCAGTCTTGGAAAGATAACCAGCATTATAAGCGAGTATTGTTATTCCTATGACAAGGACAACAAAACGGGCAAAATTTGCGGTTTGTTTGGCGAAAAATCCGCAAGCGACAGCATGGCCGTTTATATTTCCAGCGAAAGCAATCCGGCAACGCAAGACAGCGCCGGCAATATAAAGACAAAAATTTATTGGAAAGCTCTTAACGCCGAATCTTGCCAATCTACCGGCGGAGACAGCGACAAAACTTGGAAGAAAACGGAAATTTCCACCGGCGGCAGTTATACGACCGCTGGTTTTGAGAGCGGCGAGTCCAGAACTTACGGCGTGAAATGTTCCGACGGGGAAAATAACACCGAAACGGCGGAAGTTTCTGTGTCGGCGGATAGTTCTGTCGCTTCCGAGATGTCCGGCAGTTTATTTGCCAAGTCCTCCTTCGTCAAATCTGGCGAATCGTCTTCGCTGTATTGGCTAAGCTCTAACGCCAGCCAGTGCTACCTATATTCCGACCAGGATTCTTTCTCCGGCGATGCGGAATATGTTACCAGCACTTCCACCGGCTTGTATGAAAACGAAGGCTATTACCTGAAAACATCGTTAACCAAGACAACGGGGCAATCCACGGCGACATTCAACGCCGGAGAAACTTTCAAATACAAACTTATCTGCGGAGATTCCAGCGATTCATACAGCGTTCTTGCCGAGCTGGAAATCTCGTCCGAGGACGGCGAGAAAGAAACCTACAAAACCCACAGCGAAAAAGAATTTAAAGATTTAAGCAAAGAAGCGGGCAAGATAGAAACAAAAATGGAAAACGCGGCGTTGGAGTATTCTTGCATTCTTGACGATTACACCCAAGCGGAAGATGTGAGCAAGTCAGAGTGTGGCGCTTTTGAAGAAAGCAGTTCGTCGTCGTCAGAATAAAATTATGTTTAGAAAAATTATCACATATTTCCTAATAATCGCGGTGGTGTTGCCGATATTGGCGGCGGCGGTTCCGTTGCCTGCCAGCAGGCAGGCTTTGGGCGTAAATATTGCTCATGCGGAAGACACGACGAAAAAAACTAGCAATGACCAACAACTTAACGACCCTTGCGGGTGGTTTATGGGGATGGGCAGCAAGGGCACTATGTGGGAATGCGTTTCTTACACCATTATGAACCTTCTGTATGATTGGGTTTTAAATGCGGCTATTTTTATAGCCGGGTTGGCGGGAGAGCTCTTTAATATGAGCATCCAATTTTCTTTAACTGGAAAAGTTTTTGACGCTAATGAAAACAAAATGATAAAAGACGGCTGGACTTTGGTCAGAG
>CAYHQC010000164.1:0-1385 GCA_964358845.1 uncultured Gammaproteobacteria bacterium
AGCCCGGCTTCAAGGTGAAGTTGCACCAGAAGGATCTCAAAATCGTCATGGACGATGCCCGCAAGCTCGGACTCACCCTGCCGTGCGCGGCGCTGGTGGCGCAGCATTTGAATGCGCTTATGGACTCGGGCGATGGCGACCTCGATTCCGCCGCCATCGTGAAGGTCGTCGAGCGTCTGTCGGGAACGCGTTGAGCGCGATCCGCGCGGTTATGCCCGTTCGCGCAACGTATGTATAATTTCGCCGTGCTGGCGCGCCATTCGCCGCGCGCCGGTTTTTCAGGGGCAGACAATTAATAACTCATTAGGGTTGTCAGCCGACCGGCAATCCCGATCGGCCTCGGCCAAATCCTCCAGCTAAGGAATCCCGTCCGATGGACTTGATGCAGTGGGTGGCGCTCGCGGTGTTCGTTGTCACGATCCTGGTCGTGATCAGCAACGTTGTCGACAATGCCGTGGCCGCCATGATCGGGGTCGCGGTCATGGTCTGGATCGGCGTCATGAGCGAGGTCGACGCCTTCCAGTACGTGGACTGGAACGTGATGGCGATTCTCGTGAGCATCTGGGTCATCGCCGGTTACTTCGGCAAGACCGGCGTACCGAGCTGGCTGGCGCTACAGGCGCTGCGCCTCTCGGGCGGGCGGCCCGGCCTGCTCGTCATGCTGCTCTCGATGCTGGCGGGCGTGATCTCGATGTTCGTGGACAACGTAGTGACCATCCTGATGATGGCGCCGGTGGCGCTGCCGCTGGCGCGGGCACTGCGCATCCCGATCACGCCGCTGATCCTCATGATCGGTTTCAGCGCCAACTTCATGGGGACCGCGCTGCTGCTCGGCGACCTGCCACCGCAGATGTTGCACAGCGTGTCCGGCGCGGAGTTCGGGGATTTCATCTGGCAGTTCGGCCGACCATCCTCGTTCCCGATCCTGATGGTGACCTTCGTGATTACCCTCGGTGCCATGTACGCCTATGGCTTCCGCGCCATCGGGCGGCGCGCGGCGTCGGTTGGGGACGTCGGCATCGAAGCCAAAATACCGGACCCGTTGTTCGCCACGCTGGTGGTGGGGTGGTTCCTGCTCACGGTGCTGGGCATGGCTTTCCGGGAGGCACTGCAGATGAAGCTGGGGTTCATCGCGCTCACCGGCGCCGTGACGCTGGTGCTGTTGCTGGAATTGCTCGGCAAGCGGGTAAAGGCGCCGAAGTTCGAAGACATAATTCAGGAACTCGACTGGCGTGCGATCTTCTTCTACATCGCGCTGTTTGCGCTGGTGGGCGGACTCGAGAAGATGAAGATCCTCGAGTTGCTTGCCCACGCACTGACGCCCATCTTCCAGGAGAACCTGGCGCTGGGCGCCACGCTGCTCTTCTGGGCCACCGTTCCCATCG
>CAYHQC010000165.1:0-1357 GCA_964358845.1 uncultured Gammaproteobacteria bacterium
TGTTAGCAAAAAGATAAAAGTGCAGTTGCTCACGATTAAATTACCCTCATTTAAAAGTTAAAAGTACAGTGCAGTTTTCAGCTAAAATTTAAGTGTTTTATTCACTTAAAAAAGGAGCTGAAAATGAGCCAATTGCACAAGAGATTTTCCGCTGAACAGGTAAGAATGATTCTGAATCTTTACATCATGAAGAAGATGGAGCTGAAAGAAGTTTTGAGTCAATTGGAGATTAAAGAGCGTCGTTTCTACAAAATATTAGCGGAATACAAAAAAGATAAAGTAAATTTTACAATCGAATATCAAAGAGTTTGTCCAAACTACAGACTGCCAAAAAATATTGATGAGGTAATAAAATCTGAACTTGAAAAGGAAAAAGCAATCATTGAAAACAAAGCTATTTGTGTCACTGAATACAACTATTCGGCTGTCAGAGATGAAGTGGTAAAAAACATTGGTCGGAATATATCTGTGCCAACAATTATCAACAGAGCCAAAGATTGGGAATATTACATAAAGGACAAACCTAAGAAACGCCTCCACGACAGAGAAGTAATTACAGATGCCATCGGTATGCTTTTACAACATGATGCATCACAGCATCTCTGGTCGCCCTTTGCCAAAGAGAAGTGGTCCATGATTACCACTATTGATGACCACTCCAGAAAACTTCTCTTCGGGGATTTATTCTTAGAGGAAACTGCATGGGCACATATTAAAGCAATTGAGTCGGTAATATTGGAGTACGGATACGGTCTTTCATATTATGCTGACAACCATTCGATTTTCAGATTTATCTGCCACCGAGATAGTATTTGGCAAAATCAGATTAAAGGAACCGATGATGTCATCACACAATGGCGACAGGTAGTTGAAGCCTGTGACATGAATGTAATTTACGCCTTATCGGCACAAGCAAAGGGTAAAGTAGAGCGTCCATATCGTTGGCTTCAAGACAGAATTGTTAGGCGATGCGCCAAGCTTGGAATCAAAGAGATTGATGACGCCAGAGAGATACTTTTTGATGAAATGGACAGATACAACAATCGGCAAGTTCATAGCACAACAGGGGAAATCCCTGCAATTAGGTTTCAAAGAGCAATTAATGAAGGGAGAAATATGTTCAAGCCATTTCAACTTTCAGAGCCATATCAGTCAACCAAAGATATATTTTGCTTACGAGATCAAAGACGAGTAAACGGCTATCATCAGATTTCATGGCAAGGCAAGATCTTGAATGTTAAAAAAGATATTCCAATCGGAGCATTAGTTGATCTTAAGTCAATCCCCGAAGACCCAACTCCAGAACTGAGACTTTGGCATAACAACAAGCTCAAACAGATATTCAGATTTATTAAAA
>CAYHQC010000166.1:0-1355 GCA_964358845.1 uncultured Gammaproteobacteria bacterium
CGCGGTGTGAAACGTGCATTGTTGGTCGTGGACATGCCGTTCATGAGTTACCAACAAAGCCCGGGACAGGCGCTGATGAATGCTGGGCGCCTGATGCGCAAGGGTGGGGCGCAGGTGGTCAAGCTCGAAGGCGGCGCGCCGATGGCGCCGACGGTGAAATTCCTTACTGAACGCGGCATTCCCGTGTGCGGCCATCTCGGCCTCACGCCGCAGTCGGTGAACCAGCTCGGTGGCTACCGTGTGCAGGGACGTGATGCAAACACGGCGGAGCAAATACGCAAAGACGCTAAACTTCTGGAAGAAGCGGGCGCGTCACTCATCGTGCTCGAAGCCATGCCGGCGGCGCTTGCCAAAGCTATTTCGCAGGAACTCTCCATTCCCACCATCGGCATTGGCGCCGGTCCCAACTGCGACGGCCAGATTCTGGTGTTGCAGGACATGCTCGGGCTATATCCGAAGCCGCCAAAGTTCGCTAAGAACTTCATGGACGGCGCCGGGTCCATCGAGCAAGCGGTTAAGAATTATGTTGCGGCGGTGAAGTCGCGCACCTTCCCCGGCCCGGAACATACCTACGCGTAAAAACATTTCACAGGATTTACACGATACAACAGTGCAGGCAGGATTACGCAGGATTAACAAGATTAAAACCAGAAAAGCTTTACGTCTTAATCCTGTAAATCTTGAAAAATCCTGTTAATCCTGTGAATTTATTTTTTCATGATTGTTGTCGAAACCATCCCTGAGCTGAGACGCGAGATTGCCGCATTGCGTCGGCAGGGCAAGCGCATCGTCTTTGTCCCGACGATGGGCAACCTGCATGCAGGGCATCTGAAGCTCGTGCAGGTCGCGCGTGAGCACGCCGATGCCGTGGTCGCGAGCATCTACGTCAACCCGTTGCAGTTCGGGCCGAAGGAAGACCTCGCTGCCTACCCGCATACACCGGGCGAAGACAAGAAGGCGCTTGCAGCGGAGAAGACGGACCTGCTGTTTATGCCGACCGACGCCGAAATATATCCACGCGGTCTGGATGTGATGACCAAGGTGGAAGTGCCGGCGCTCGGCGATATCCTGTGCGGCCAGTTTCGTCCAGGCCACTTCCGCGGCGTGACCACGGTAGTAAACCGCTTGTTCAATCTCGTGCAGCCGGATGTCGCCGTATTCGGCAAGAAGGATTATCAGCAGTTGTTGCTCATCAAGCTCATGGTTACCGACCTTGGCATGCCGATCGAGATCGTTGGCGTGGACACGGTACGTGAGGCGGATGGCTTGGCCATGAGCTCGCGCAATAAATACCTGAGCACGGTTGAGCGCGAGACAGCAGCAAGGCTTTATGCCGGGCTTTGCGGCTTGCGCGA
>CAYHQC010000167.1:0-1323 GCA_964358845.1 uncultured Gammaproteobacteria bacterium
TAACTTTCAGGTGATGCCCTCACAAAAGTTGCAAACCTGAGTTATGTGGGTATACATGCGTGAGCATTTACGTCCATAAAAATCATAACGTGACCGTCTTGTTGTATCACCTAGTCTTTCCCACGAAATACCGTCGCGTGATGATTGACGAGCATGTTGATCAGCTCATTCGTGATGTGTGTTTAGAAATAGCAAAGCGATATGAAATACATTTTCTTGAAATAGGTACAGATAAAGATCACGTGCATTTCCTCATACAATCTGTGCCAGTATGGTCCGTATCACGATTAGTCATGCTCATAAAAAGTATGACGGCAAAACACGTCCTACTCATCATGCCAGAACTGAAAAAAGCATTAGACCTGTTGCCAATTAGCTGATTGTTTTTCCCACGATGAAACACTGGAGCGAGGATTTACTGTGTTTTGGAATATTGGAGATGATAATTCCACAATCCTGCAGAGAGAAGCGTAAATGTGTCGTCTAGGTTCGCTATTCTGTTTCTGTAAATATCGGTAGTTGATCGGAATCGTTTGATTCCTGCTATTGCGTGTTCTGAGAGGACACGGATACCGGAAATGAGACGGTTGTCTGCTTTTTCTTCTTCGGTTAACCGGTGATATTTGGTTGCCTTTTTGGGCATTATGGTGTTTCGATGGTCCCTTGTGAGTCCTTGAAATCCTGTATCTACCCATGCGGTGACTGATACAGGGATATTGTTGCCTCCCATCGCTTTATCAAACAGTCGTTTGTCATGGCGTCTGCCTGATTTTGTTGGTGTAAGGATGAGGATACGTTTCTTGTCATCGGATACGACAATCGTTTTTCTGGTCGTTGCTTTCTTTTTTCCTGAGTAGAGTTTATTTCTTCGTTTTTTACTCACCGGCTTTTGCGTTCGTCGTTCTGACCCGTCAATGAACACATCTTTTGCTTCGGGAAACTCCTGAAAGAATTCTTCAACAGAACGGATTTGGCGTTTGGGTAATACCAGGTTTCTTCCGAGTGTTTTTGTGAGTACAGGGAGCAAAAATTGTATCCAACGGAAACAGCGAGTACGATCCAATCTCAGGAGAAATCCCAACACATCATACGTCGGATATACCTTCAAATATACCAGCACGGCAAAGAGCTTATGGGCAGGTGTAGGAAGCAGTCCGATTCTCCCACCGCCAAATGCTCGTTTTCCTATTCCATGCCTCGTTCTATATGCCTCTGAAAGGGTATTGGTAAATTCCAACAAAAGATTATTAAACGCAGAAACAGACAAACCCGTGAGCGCAAAACACATCCGATCGGACGTAAAGGCAGATTTGATAGTCATAT
>CAYHQC010000168.1:0-1314 GCA_964358845.1 uncultured Gammaproteobacteria bacterium
GGCCGGCGTTCGCCGGGATTGACTGGGTATTTCATCTGGCCGGACTTGCCGACATTGTGCCTTCAATCGAGCAGCCGGCGCAGTACTACAGCGCCAATGTCACCGGCACATTCAACGTGTTGGAGGTGGCGCGCGCGGCCGGCGTCAAGCGCCTGGTTTATGCTGCTTCATCTTCAAGTTACGGCATCCCCGATGCCTATCCCACGCCAGAGACGGCGGAGATCAGGGCGCAGTATCCCTATGCCCTGACCAAGCACATGGGTGAGGAGCTGGTGCTGCACTGGGCCCGCACGTACAAGATGTCGGCGCTGTCATTGCGGCTGTTCAATGTCTATGGCCCGCGTTCTCGCACTACCGGCGCGTATGGCGCGGTGTTCGGCGTGTTTCTGGCACAAAAACTCAATGGCAAGCCGTTCACCATCGTGGGCGACGGTACGCAGACGCGTGACTTCACCTACGTGACCGACGTGGCCAGGGCCTTCCTGTGTGCCGCCGAGTCGTCGCTCACGGGCGAAGCCATGAATGTCGGCAGCGGCAATCACTACAGCGTCAACCGCCTGGTCGAGCTGCTCGGCGGGTCGGCGGTGCATATCCCCAAACGGCCCGGCGAACCGGACTGCACGTTCGCCGATACGGCCAAGATCCGGAAATTGCTCGGCTGGACGCCGAAAGTCCCGTTTGAGGAGGGCGTGCGACGCATGCTCGAACGGCTCGACGACTGGCGCGATGCGCCGGTGTGGGATCCGGCCTCGATCAGCAAGGCGACGGCGTCCTGGTTCCGCTATCTCGACAACGAGGCCTCATGCTGAAGAATAATCCGGATTTTTCGCTGGCGGCGCGCGCAGCCCAGTTTCAGGCGCTTGTCGCTGCGTGTGAATTTACCGATGCGTCGGGCATGCCTCTGACCCCGGAAGACGGCATCGCACGCGCCATGCACCTGCTGCGCACGGCCCGCGAGCACGCCGACAGCGTCTTCCTCGTCGGCAACGGCGGCAGCGCCAGCGTGGCGAGCCACGCCACCACCGACTTCGTAAACATGGCAAAATTGCGCGCCCAAACGGTGCATGACTCCTCGCTGCTCACCTGCATGTCCAACGATTATGGCTATGAGAATGCCTTTGCGCGCATCCTGTCCCGGCTCGCCCGCAAGGATGACGTGCTGGTAGCTATCAGCAGTTCCGGCAAGTCGCCAAACATCCGCAATGCCGCGGCTGCTGTCAAACAGCATGGCGGTACGGTGCTGACGCTGAGCGGTTTCGCCTGCGACAACCCGTTACGCTCCCTGGGCGACCTCAACATCTGGATCGATTCGCG
>CAYHQC010000169.1:0-1314 GCA_964358845.1 uncultured Gammaproteobacteria bacterium
ACGACGTATTTCTGTATACCTATCATTTCCTCCTGTAGGTACGGTAGGTCCAACGTTTTGTTGTGCCGCGCCGGTCAGAGAAACGACGGGAAACACGGTGCGCTGTCCCCGGCGTCGGCACGAGCAAAAAGTTAGGAAGCATTTTCTCCTAAGCCAAGGTGCTTTGGACATAGGTGTCCAACAGCAAATGCTTCCAATAGTGCGCGAGTTCTAGCGTCCGAAATTGCTACAAACCTAAAACTATGGGTTCCTCGAAGTTTCGAGCCATCCCCTTTTAAGTGCTCGACGGTAAAAGAGGAATTACCGTGAAGATGATTTTTGAGACGCTGACTCAGGCCCTTGCGGCCACGCACAGTACGCCCAACATGGAGCACTTGTTTCCTGGGCCCATAGATAATGTAAACGCCATGTTTGTCAGTTACGGACAACCTCTCGCCGCGAATGGGGAATTGTTCTGGACTACACCTAAGCAGATGTTGATAGAGCTTCTTGATTCGCGCCAATTCGCGGGACATGGTTTGCTTCCTAACGGCCCGCTTCACGGGCGGCGGCGCGTTAGCGACGCCGTCCCGTGGAAGCGGTTGTTGGACGACATTTTCATTCTCACTTGCCCTTCGCCGCGAAGATTAGACCCCCAACCAACAGTGCAGCGAATACACCACCCCAGAACTTTTCGTTTTTGATTTGGCCAGCAATACTGGAGAGATGGTTTTGTATCTGTTCAACAGAAGCGCCTGCGATGTTCAATGCTTGGAACTCTTTTGTCCAGCCGGGAAGCTCAGATGGTGGCATATCCCAAACGACAGGAATGAGTTTTTTCTGCGCTATGACAGCAGCCCCCATTTCTTGTTGTACGTATGGAGAACGACACGCTGCTCGACTGGCGAGGAAAAACACCAGATTTGCATTTCTGAGGTTCTGGAGTATTGCCTGGCTCCACCCTTCACCTGGTTTGAGAGAAACCGAGGCCATAAAGACGCTAAGGCCCTCGGCCGTAAGATGGCGATGGAGGAACTGAGCGAACCGCTCATCTTGACTTGAATAGCTGATGAAGACGTCTGACATATTGCCTCTTTGTTTATGTCGTCCAACTACAATTAGATGTACTAGTACCTAGTACCAAATAGTACCCGGTACTACAGTTCATGCAATGTCACGGAATTCGACGCGGTCTACTATTCCCTGCTTTAGAACCACCGAACGCATCAGCGCGTTTGGCTAAATCGTCGCCGATTCCATATGATATGCGCGCGATGAATAGGGCTCTGCTGCTTTTGTGTATTCTGCTCGCGCCACCGGGCGCGCACGCCCAGA
>CAYHQC010000170.1:0-1301 GCA_964358845.1 uncultured Gammaproteobacteria bacterium
ATCAAAGAAACCAGAGCAAATCTTGCCGACCTTATTAATCAAGTAGCTGTGGGGGGTACGTCATTTATTATTACCAAGTTCGGCAAGCCAAAAGCAATGCTGGTGCCGGTCCTGCCGGACAAACGAAGACAGACCGGATTGTCTGCTTCCTTTGGCATGTGGAAGGATAGGGAAGACATGAAAGACCCTGATAAGTGGGTGAGGAAGATCCGGTCAGAGTTTAGTAGAACGTATGATTAACTATCTCGTCGATACGTCTGTTTGCGTTGCTCACATCCGCGGCGACGAGATTGCGTTTCAGTTTCTTAAACAGTTCTCCCCTTCAATTTCTGCGGTGACGCACGCAGAGCTTATCCAGGGATGTGAGAATAATCGCGATGTGCGGACTGTTCATGCAATTCTACGGGACATTCACGAGCTTCCGTTCACCGAATCAATTACCAAACAAGCGCTGTCGTTGTTTGAGAAATACAAATTGTCCCACGGGGTACAGTTTTTTGATTGTCTGATTGCTGCAACGGCCATGGAGTATACCCTTACGCTCGTCACCCACAATATCAAGCATTTTTCCTATATCCCGGGTTTAGTCGTCCGCGCTTGGGCGGAGATGGCTTCCGAGGGTTCAAAAAAGCAGTAGAAGTTATTCATCATGAAAAAGTCAACTCATCCAAACGTAAAACAACCAATCCTCGGAGAAAGCAGTCGAAAGGATTCGGAGCAGTATTCCCCGTCAGACTGCGACGATTGTGCGATTTGCCGCGGTATGAAAAAAGCGGAAGAAGAAGGGAGAGCTCTTTCCTTTGAAGAGTTGCAAGTGCTTTTTCAAAAGCAAAATACGCAAAATTGATTGAAATATCTTACTACGCTAATTCCGCATGGACGTGTTCAACATTCCAAAGTTCATAAGCCAATGAAACTTGTTATGGTTTTCACCTGTATGTAGTTGATGGTCATGAAAATATTTTAGCATAAAAAAATGGAGCGTATATACGCTCCATTTAGAATTCTGTTGCGGTTAGAATTATATTCCTAATCCGATAGGCGTGTCCTTCGGGATTGCCGATGGATGGAAAAAGCGGTATACTAGGCATGTTCAGTCATGAACCGCGGGGTAGTGTCACGTAATACTTCTATGAGAAGTAAATGTGACTGATTTATCCCAAACGTATCCAGTTTGAACAAGCTGGAACGTTATTTATGAAGTAAATTTACGTTCCGCGGGGTAGTGTACAGTTGCACAGAAGGCTCAAATATGGGCTGTCCCGAGAATAATCAAAGGATAGAATTCGGCTATATCGGTG
>CAYHQC010000171.1:0-1268 GCA_964358845.1 uncultured Gammaproteobacteria bacterium
GTGATCTTCCCACCCAAAAGTAGACACCAATTGGTTTCAGGCTGTGATTTGTTCATATTCGTCCGGTGATCGATATCTGATTCCTGAGTGCATTCTTTGGCGGTTGTAGAAATGGTTGATGTAGCCAGCCAAGCCATGGCGCAGGTCCTGCGTCGTATTAAACCACCGTCCACGGAAGAATTCTGCTTTCAGGGTGTGGAAGAACGATTCCATCGTGGCGTTGTCGGTGGTCTGTCCCGGTCGGTTCATGCTGGGGACAATCCCATGCGTGTCCAGCAGGTCACGGAAGAGGAGGCTTCGGTACTCGATGCCCCGGTCGGTGTGGAAGATGAGTCCGGCCGATGGGCGCCGCCGTGCGATGGCGGCTTGCATGGCGCGCCACGTCAGATCGACCGTCCGGCGGTCGCCGAGTGTCCAGCTGATCACCTTGCGCGAATACAGATCCAGGACGACGGCGAGATACTTCCATTTACCCTGCACCGGCAGATACGTGATGTCGCCGGCCCACTGTTGGTCCGGCCCCTCTGGGCGGCCGGCACCCTTGAGATGATTCGCCGCCCCTGCGCAGAACCGATGCAGCCCGGGCTGGCGGCGCGTGACCCGTACGACTCGACCCCGAAGGCCATTCGTCTGCATTAATCGGGCGATTCGGTGCTTACTCACGCAGATTCCCTGTTTTCGCAGGCCTTGGTTCACACGCGGGCTCCCGTAGATTTCCCGGCTCTGCCGGTGGAGTCGAACGATCTCATTCAGCAACCACCGGTTCTCTTCCGCAGTGCGGCTCGCCGGGCGACGGCGCCAGGCATAGAAGCCCGCGCGCGACACGCCGTAGAAGCGACACAAAAACCCGACGCCATAGTGGTCCGCATGGCGGACTATGAATTCGAAGATTTCTGTCTTTTTTCGGAAGAGAACCGGATGGCTTTTTTTAAAAGGTCGTTCTCCACGCGAAGCTTGGCATTTTCCGTTTCGAGCGCCTTCAGCCGCGCCGTCGCCGAAACCGCTGCTTCATCCACCACCTTCTTGATGCGCCGGTCCGCCATGTATTTTCCCTCACGGTATTCCTTGCGCCAGCGTGACAACATGAAGGGGTGGATGTCCAGCGCGTTAGCCACTTCCTGTATCTGCGTCCCCTCCATAAAGGTCAGCCGTACCGCTTTGACCTTGAACTCGTTTGAGTACTGGCCGATCTTTCGTGGCCCCATGGGTCTCGCCATAAACACCTCCGATTGTTAGCTGAAGGTGTCTACTTTTTTGTGGGAGGTTCA
>CAYHQC010000172.1:0-1252 GCA_964358845.1 uncultured Gammaproteobacteria bacterium
CCTCGGCATAGTAGAACGCCGGGGCGTCAAGAACCTCCGTCGTCACCGCCCCGTGGCCCGCGACGCGCAGCGCCTGCTCGTAGGTTTGTTTCGAAGTCAGCGCGAGTTTTATATGCTCGGGCGTGCAGGTGTAGATACCGGAGCGGTACTGGGTGCCGACGTCGTTGCCTTGGCGCATTCCCTGCGTCGGATCGTGCGCCTCCCAGAAAACCTTGAGCAATTTGTCGTAACTCACCGCCTTGGGGTCGTATACCACGAGCACAACCTCGTTATGACCGGTCATGCCGCTGCATACCTCTTTATAAGTCGGGTTCGGCGTGTAGCCGCCGGCGTAACCGACGGCGGTAGTGTAGACGCCGGGCAGTTGCCAGAACTTACGCTCCGCGCCCCAGAAGCAACCCATGCCAAACACCGCCTGCTCCATCCCCGTCGGGAATGGCGGCGTGAGTGGATGACCATTCACATGATGACGTTCCGGCACCGGCATTTTTTCCGTACGACCGGGCGGCGCCCTGTCGGATGTTGGCATTTCGGATTTCTTGCGGTGCATGAACATAGCGATCTCCCGAAATATGAACTAGGTGTGTACGAAACGTGCGGAGCTTAGAACAACACGGTGCACGAAAAGTTCACGAGTCATCCTCGGGGACCGGCAACGCACTGTCATTCGGCGGTGTCAGGGCCAGCTCTTGCGGGAGTGGTCCGATCCCCGCGGTCCGGCGCGCACGGTCGATATAATTCTGTATCGGCGGCGAGTTCAGCGTGTAGCTCTGATGTGCGTCGTGACCACGCTGCGCCAATTCGTCCGCCAAGGCGTCCGGCCGCCACAGCGACGGGAAGTCATTCAGATTGCCACCGAGTTGACGCAGGTAGCTGCTCACGGCCTTGGTACAAAACATCGGCGCGCGGCTCGTTGTAAAGCCGGCGCTCGCGCCTAACTCGGCGCCTTCGTGCAGCACCTGCCACGCACGTTGCGCGGTTTCACCCTCAAGTCGGAACGTAAAAACGTCCATCACGCTTTCGTAATCGAGCATTTCGATCGCAAGCACATGAAACAGGTCGGCAGCCGGTCCGCGGACGACGTCGTGCCGGCGCGCAGACTTGATGTCCTCCCAGGCGAATCCTGCGTACCACTGGCGACAGTATCCGTTCGTATGTTGTTGCAGACATTCATCCAGTTCCTGTCCGTAGTTCCCGCCCGGGTCCCAGTAGTACTGTTGGTTGCCGCGCGTCAGGTGTACCGAAGTATGGC
>CAYHQC010000173.1:0-1245 GCA_964358845.1 uncultured Gammaproteobacteria bacterium
CATGCTTGCACTCTTTGCACTGGAGCTTTATTAAATTGTCTTGTATTTTGGCCATTTTTATGTTTGAATGTTTAACGTCGGGTAGGTGGCAGAGCGGTCAATTGCACCAGACTGTAAATCTGGCGGACTATGTCCTACGGTGGTTCAAATCCACCCCTACCCAAATCTAATACCCGCTACCCTATCCTACTTTTTGTCCGCTGTAAACCGCTTTTGTCGTTCTATTTGTTTTTGCCTTAATGGCCACTGTCAGCTCGTTGTTGACGACGTCAACCGCGACGATATTTCCCGATTTCGCTTTTTTGCCGATAATAAATTCCGCCACCTTGTTAAGAATCTTGCTTTGAATCAGGCGCTTGAGCGGTCTAGCGCCGTAGTTTGGATTATATCCTTCTTTTGCCAAAAAGGAAAGGGCTTGCTCGGTGATTTTGAGATTTATGCCTTTGCCGGCCAACCGTTTGGCCGTAAGATCAACTTGAATTTTGACGATATTTTTTATCTCTTCCGGCGAGAGCGGATTAAATATTATTATCTCGTCCAGGCGGTTGAGAAACTCCGGCCGGAATCTGTTTTCCAGGGCGGTCTTGATTTTATTTTTCATTTCTTCGCCGGTTTCTTTTTGGCGCGTTTCATCGCTGGCGGAAACGGCAAAGCCTATTTTTTCCAACTGGCGAATATATTCGGAACCGACATTGGAAGTCATTATGAGGATGGCGTTTTTGAAATTGACGTGCCGGCCTTTGGCGTCCGTCAATCGGCCGTTGTCCAGAATCTGGAGCATTATGTTGAATATGTCCGGATGGGCTTTTTCTATCTCGTCAAAAAGAATGACGGAATACGGCCTGTGCCGGACAAGCTCGGTCAATTGCCCGCCTTCTTCATGCCCGACATAGCCCGGCGGCGAGCCGATTATTTTGGACACGGCGTGCCGTTCCATATATTCGGACATATCCACTCTTATCAAAGACTTTTCATCGTTGAACATAAACTCCGCCACGGCTTTGGCCAACTCGGTCTTGCCCACGCCCGTCGGCCCTAAGAATATGAAGGAGCCGATAGGCCTGTCCTCATAGGCCACTCCCGCCCGCGATCGCCTGACCGCATTGGCGATTTTTGTTATGGCTTCATCTTGCCCGACGACTCTTTTTTTCAGTCCTTCTTCCATTTTCATAAGCTTTTCCATCTCCCCCTCCAGCATCTTGGACACCGGTATGCCCGTCCACCTGGAAACGACGGCGGCAATGT
>CAYHQC010000174.1:0-1218 GCA_964358845.1 uncultured Gammaproteobacteria bacterium
CGTTGTGACATCTACTACACCTCCAAGGGCCGCAAGCGTATAGGGAATTTCTTCTGTCACTATGACATCATCACCTTCTCTTTCAAATCGTTTGTCTTTTCTCACTCCGATAACCAAATCAAACTCATCAAATCGGATACGAGATCCATTATCAACTCCTGCCGGAATCTTAATGGTCTTTTTCACTGATCCATCCCCCGCTTCGCCCCTGGGCACATGCACTTCTTTCATAACTCCCTTTACTGCGTCAAGAAAATCAATCGTTATCTCATACGATGGATGAGGCCTGCGTCTTTGTCCGCCGCGTGCTCCAGAAAATCCACCCCCGAAAAATTGTTCAAAAATTTCAAATGGGTCGATAAAATCAACGCCCTGCCCTCCAAAAGGAGATCCACCGCTTGAAGAATATGAATAACTAAATGGACCCTGTGATCCGCCCCACCCGGCGCTTGGACCGGCGCCTCGTGAGCCTTGAGAAAATGCTGCATGTCCAAACTGGTCATATTGCTGGCGCTTGGTCTGATCAGATACGACAGCATACGCCTCGTTAATTTCTTTAAATTTTTCGTTGGCTCCGGCTGTTTTATTTCGATCTGGATGCCACTCGAGAGCAAGCTTACGGTAAGCCTTTTTTATCTCATCAACCGAAGCGGTTTTAGAAACCCCCAATATTTCGTAATAATCATGTTTGCTTGCCATAGATTCTCGTATTATACCAATTAGGCGCGCTTACAGCGCGCCTAATTTCAATATGTACTATTTACAATTATCCAACCACTTCCCCTTCTTCAACCTTTTTATCATCCTTTCCCGCGGAACTGGGTCCGGCTTCGTTAGATTTTTCATCAGTTTTTGAATCTTCACCCGTTGGAGATGTTTGACCATCTGCTGACGGCTGTTGGTACATCGATGCACCAAGCTTTTGAACGACATCAGAAAGTTCTGTCGTCTTTGCCTCTAGATCCTCTTTAGACCCAGATTCAAGAATATCCTTTAATGCTTTTGCCTTTTCTTCTATCGCAGTTTTATCTTCAGGCTTAGCTTTATCCCCTGCATCCTTGACCGTCTTTTCAGCGACATAGATCATGTTGTCTGCTTTGTTTCGCGCCTCAATTTTATCCTTTTTCTCTTGATCCTCAGATGCATGCTCCTCGGCTTCCTTTCGCATCTTTTCAATCTCGTCTTTGGAAAGACCGGTAGACCCTGTGATCTTTATAC
>CAYHQC010000175.1:0-1215 GCA_964358845.1 uncultured Gammaproteobacteria bacterium
CGCCGGAGGCCAGAACGAAAGCCGTAATCAGCAACGAAAATATCTGGAACTGGCCCGATTATTACGTGTTTGTGCGGAACTGACTCGTTCCCTTGAGACGCGACACTCCTGCCGCATCGGGCCGTTAAGCCGTGCGCATCCTGCATGTCATCCCTACCTATGTGCCTGCCTGGCGTTACGGCGGGCCGATCATCGCCGTTCACGGACTTTGCCGGGCGCTGGTCCGCCGAGGACACGAGGTGCACGTCTTCACGACCAGCGTGGACGGCCCCGTGGACCTGGACGTGCCGCTGGGCACGCCAGTGGACTTGGATGGCGTCAGTGTCCGGTACTTTGCCTCGCGGCACCTGCGGCGCCTCTACTGGTCGCCGCCGCTCGGCGCGGCGCTGAAGGCGCGGCTTCCGGATTACGACCTGGTGCATCTCCACTCGGTGTTTCTCTGGCCCACCTGGGCGGCGGCGCGCGCGGCGCGGCGTGCCGGCAGGCCCTATGTCGTTTCACCGCGCGGCATGCTCGTGCGCGCGCTGGTCACGCGCAAGAGCTGGCTTGCCAAGGCCCTGTGGATCCGCCTTGTCGAAAGAAATACGATCAGGCATGCCGCCGCGGTCCACGCCACGAGCGCCTTGGAGCGCGAGCAACTGGGCCGTTTCGGATTTGCGCTGCCTCATACCGAGGTTATCCCGAACGGCGTCGAACTGGAGACGGGTGCGCTATCACCGGATTCCTCCGTCAGCGTTCCGGTTGACCGCCCTTATCTTCTGTTCCTTGGGCGCGTCAATTGGAAGAAAGGTCTCGACCGGCTCATTCCCGCGCTCACGCTTGTGCCGGACGTCAATCTCGTCGTCGCCGGCAACGACGAGGAAAACTATCGGCCTGTCCTGGAAGTGCTCGCAGCCCGAGAGGGCGTCCGGGGACGCGTCCATTTTGTGGGTCCGGTTTATGGGCAGGACAAGCAGCTGCTCTTGAGGGGTGCGCTGGCCTTGGTGTTGCCGTCCTATTCGGAGAATTTCGGCAATGTCGTGCTCGAAGCCATGGCCGCCGGTTGCCCGGCGGTCGTCACCGAAGAGGTCGGGCTGGCGGACGTGGTGCGCTCATCCGGAGCCGGGGTGGTGACAGGCGGCACCCCCGAGGCGCTCGGCATTGCGCTTCAGCGGCTCACTGCCGATGCGGAGGCGCGTCGGGCGATGGGTGAGAAGGGCAGGCGGATCGTGGCCA
>CAYHQC010000176.1:0-1214 GCA_964358845.1 uncultured Gammaproteobacteria bacterium
CGAACTCGATGAAAGCCTTCTTGGTCATTTGCTCGATCAATGCCTGCGTTATGTTGCCGTCCCAATCCCGGTAAGGCGCCCCTTCTTCCGGATGCTTGGCCAGATAGCGTTGCCATGCGAAGGAGGCCACCCCATCGCCTACATTATGCTCGAACTCCGCGCCATAGCGAGTCCGCCAGTCGGGATGAGATTGCATGGAATAAAACACGGAACCCCACAAGGTATGGGTTGCCGTGTATCCTCTCACAGCCAGCCCCGAATGAGTGGTGATTTTAACGTAGATATTATTCAGTGCCACCAGCGCGAGCAAACCCGCCAGAATCAGAAGGCGGCGTTTTTTCTGTTCGACAGGCATACGCCGGCGCAGAAAAACCCATTGCAGAGTCGCCAGAATGAGGGCGGCAGCCACGACCCAATAAACCGTGGTTCGCTGCTGAAGGGCAAGACCCAGGATGATTCCTTGCAAGCCCAAAAGCACCATCTCCTGCCAACGGAGGCGTTCCGTATTCCAGGTAGCGCAGAGAAAATGCAGCGCCGGAACCACACAAAGGGAGGAAAGGAAACGGGGGCCGGTCGGCCCGTGCACATGTGCGTTTTGACTGGCGAACCACTCGAAACCGGCGGACCACAAAATATCCGAGGAAAATATAATGTACTGGACGACAGCAGTGGCGGCCAGAAGAACGAGCGGTACCGTCGCATGCCGGTAGGCGATGGTGAACAAGAGGTATGAAATGCCGCTCACCAGCCAATAGCCGCGATAAAGCGATGCAACGGAAGGGCCAAAAACGTGAAAGGCGAGGTTGACAAAATCGGCATGGCCACTGTTCATGCCCCAGCCAATGCCCGTGATACCGTGATAAGGCGGCCCCGACGTGGTGGTCGAGACCGACCAACGCGGGCGCTCGAACAAAAGACGCAAGGCTCGATCGAGGAATTCCCCGTCCGCCAGATACCCTGGCCAATTCGGCCCGCCAGCGGTCAGCCCCAAACCTGACATGATGCCGTCAACTTCGCCGAGACAGACGTAATTACCCACCCCCGTCAGCCATTTGGTCGCCACCGCGCAGACGCCGCCGAGAAACGGTCCGCCTGAATGTTTTCCTATGTATGCATGCAAACCGGCAGCGAGACCGGCTTGATAGGCGGCGACAAACAGGACGAAGGTAATGAAGACAAGAAACCAGCACAGGATGGTTTCGTTTCGCCGCGTC
>CAYHQC010000177.1:0-1208 GCA_964358845.1 uncultured Gammaproteobacteria bacterium
CCAAGCTCGGGCCCCGCTCCACTCACGGTTACAATTACACTAAGAGCGATGGCGGGTCCTTTCAGCCCCGGATATAACTTTGGCGACATGACGGGAGCTCCTGGATTGATGAGCAGCCCATCCTTCTCATATTGGAGTGCTGACTATGACTATACGTATTGCACGAAGCACACATACACATCTCCCGGTACATTCATCAATCACTCGGTAGATTATATCGGCGGAGCCTACGGAGGTCCGTTCACCGTCACCGTCACCGGACCCGTCTCGGACGCACAGAAGAATTCCAACCTCGCCTCCGCGCTCGCCGCGCTTGAATCGGCGCTCTCGGCGATACAGAAGCTCTTGGGGATGTAAGAGGTACGCCCAACTAAACGGGAAATACGCCGCGGCCGACCGTCGGGCGGCCGCGGCAGAAAGGCCGCGGTTTGGTATGATGGCGGCATGGAGATACTCATTGTTAGAGAGCCGGTTTCGGAGGAAACACTTGTGAGCCTTGCACAATCTTGGCACGGTACGCTGCTAAAAGGCGCTGCAGATTTGGGGCGTGGCATCGTGGCCTTGGGCGGTGATTGGCACATGGATGCCAACAACGTACTTATCGCTGACGGTTCGAAGCAGGAAGATGTGTGGGGTTTCAACATCTATCCGAAAGAACGCGGCGATTCCGCACTCGAATATATTTCACTCATCAATATCCGTCCGGCGCAGGGAAACAAAGCGATGGAGCTTGCGGACAAGACTTTGCGAACAAAGATTAGAAACATTGTGGGAACGCTCGTTCCCCATCTCGGCCTATGAACGATGCAAAGTTTTACTTCGCAAATCTTGGTGCCGATGTTACGCGCTGCATCAAGGCTGCGGAGAGGGGCGATGAGGGGCGCTATGAAGATTCACTCGAACGCGCACATAAGACGCTCGCGCATTTGCGCGCATCGCATCGGCCGGAGGCATACGAAGAGGGTTTACTGCTTTTGTCCGGTCTGGAATACGCCCGAAAAGACGGCACGCTTGAGTTGTTCCAATCGAACGTGAACGCATTGAGCGCGACATTTTCGCCGTTCGCTTAACAGCTCCCGCCGCTCTCCACCCGCGTATCTCGACGGTGCATATCGATGTGCCATACTGTATGCATATCAGCTAGGGTCACTATCCATGCTTAAAAAACTCGCATTCGCATCCCTCGGCATCGCACTCCTCACCCCACT
>CAYHQC010000178.1:0-1207 GCA_964358845.1 uncultured Gammaproteobacteria bacterium
TTATAAGAAAAAGTAGTTGAGACGAAAATTATCTGCTCGGCATAATGCGAAACGAGAAAATATTTCGTGTGCTGGAAAAAGAAGATTAGAATTAAGAAAAAGTATTTCTTGTCAAATTTGACTACGGGCAGTATCTGATATACTTTAAAGTATGGATATTCATTTTACCAAACATGCCAACGAGAAATTCGATGTTTTATTAAGACACGGAGTTAGAATTTCCAAAAAGAAAGTCGTTGATACTATAGAAAATCCCGAAACTGTTGATTATAAGCAAACCCCTCTTTTGATAGCCCAAAGCAGTTTTGGAAAAAACAGAGTTCTTAGGGTGGTTTATAGAAATTATAAAAACTTTGTTATGATTATAACATTCTATCCGGGTAAAAAATCTCAATATGAAAAAAAAGAATTCAATAAAAATTAAATACGATCCCGAAGCCGATGTTTTAAGTTGGGAATTATCTCAAAAAACAAAAATTGATCACGCGACAGAAATGGAAAATGTGGTGGTGCATTTTTCAAAAAAAGACTCCCCTGTCTTAATAGAAGTTCTTTTTGCGTCGGGTTTGTTTAAAAAAAGTGAAGAAAAAATAAAAAAATCAAGCAACTGTTTTGCGTTCAGCAGATAAAGTTAATTTAAATAAAAATCATTATGTTAATACCCACCGTTATAGAAAAATCGCAGTTTGGAGAAAGGGCGTATGATATCTACTCCCGCCTTTTGAAAGAAAGGATTATTTTTCTTTCCGGGCCAATCAGCGACGCTACGGCCAATACGGTCATAGCCCAATTACTTTTTCTCCAGCACGAAGACCCTAAAAAAGACATTTATTTGTATGTGAATTCGCCCGGCGGTTCGGTCACGGCCACCCTGGCGATGTATGACACGATAAAGCACATCAAGCCGGATGTTTCCACTATCTGCGTCGGCATGGCCGCTTCCGGAGCCGCCGTTATTCTGGCCGCCGGCGCCAAAGGCAAAAGATTCGCTCTGCCCAACGCCGAAGTAATGATTCATCAAGTGATGGGCGGAGCGGAAGGCCAAGCCACGGAAATTGAGATAACGGCCCGGCACATGATAAAAATAAAAGACCGGCTTAATAAAATTCTGTCCGAAGCGACCGGCCAGTCGATAAAAAAAGTGGAAACCGACTCCGACCGCGACTTCTATATGGACGCCGAAGAGGCCAAAAAATATGGAATGATA
>CAYHQC010000179.1:0-1199 GCA_964358845.1 uncultured Gammaproteobacteria bacterium
TTCGAACTGGAATTCGAGGATGAGTCAGACAGAACATCAAAGCATTGCGAGTTCACTTCCACCTACACGGCAACCGGTGAAAAATACTCCGTGGAAGCGAAATCGCGACAGATTGAATCCACCAAATCCTCGCGCGCAAGAGTAGGCGGTAAACTCTATGAGGCACTTAAGAAGAAAGCTAATCACACGAGACTAATCTTTCTCGACCTCAACAAGCCGCTGCATACGCAGGAAGCAGCCGAGATCGCCGTAGACCGAGCGGAACGCATCGTAAGCCGGTCGGAAGGATTGAAGATCGACGGCAAACCCGCGCCTGCGGCGTACGTTTGCATAACGAACATGAACGATCAGTACGTGCTTGATACATCAACTCTCGCGATGATGATCTCGTTTCGCGGCTTCAAAATACACGACTTCATGGGAGACGAATTTCCATCACTGCGAGAAGCGGCGCGAGCGCGGGAACGCCACTGGCCCATGTTCCAGCTTCTCAAATCTATGGAGGAGCATCGCGATATTCCGCAAACATTTGGCGGCGAGCTGCCTTCGGAGGTTTTCGTTCACAACCCACTGCCAAGGCTACAGATCGGCCAGTTTTATGCTGTACCCGGTCCTGGTGGGATGGAAGTCAATGCGAAGCTTATGCAGGCAATGGTCATGGATGGTAAGGCCAACTGCATCCTTCTTGATCCGGCCACTAACATGTCCTGGCACGGTACATTTGACATGACACCGGACGAGCTAGCCGATTATGCCAAGCATCCGGATACCTATTTTGGCGTGTATCAACGGCAAACCCGGAAGGTCGAGACTGCGATGGAATTGTTCGACTTCTTCGTCGACGGTTATCGGGAAACCCCAAAGGAACGGCTCATAGAGCTGCTACCGAATTACGCCGATCAAGAAGGTCTTCACGTTATGTCTCAGAAGGAGTTGGTGGAACTCCTTGCCGAGCGGTATACGATGAACGTGATTGCAAATGGCTTTGCCGTTAAGCCGCTACGTAACAAGCGACGCGGTCCGGCGTCAAATTAAGTGGCTGATTGTCCGTCGCGCAATATTTAAGACTGCGAACGTCTGCTGATGGCCGGAAGCGGACAGCTTAGCTATTTGTAGAGATGTTCCCGCGACCACGGCAGTTTGTTGTCAGTGCCGCGGGCGAAGACGACCTGGAACAGTTGTAGCGAACCCACGTTGAA
>CAYHQC010000180.1:0-1187 GCA_964358845.1 uncultured Gammaproteobacteria bacterium
TGGACGGAAAAAGATTTCCAGACCAACTAGTTGTATGCGCCACAGGTTGGCGGGGATTTCCACGCGAGCGCTTTCTCTGGCGGTTCTTATCGTCACACTTCTCGCGCTTGTCGTGTACGGTACCCACGGGGGATTACGCGCACGAATAGCGCTGGAACGCATGTACGAGGACATTTCCGATGCGGTCGCTCCCGACGCGGAACGTGCGTTCCTCTTTGGGGAGGAGCACTTCAGTTCGCGCTCGGATGATTACGATATAGCTCGCGCCGAACGTTTTTTTGTCAGTGCGATGACCCGCGACCCCGACTTGCCGCTCGTGCGGCACGAACTGGCACGTGTCTACTTTCTGAAAGGCGACTTCCCGAAAGCGCTCGGCTTTATCAATGCGCAGGTCGCGCTCCACGGCGACGAGTTTCCGAATGCGTATTACGTCCGCGGGCTCATTTTGGGCTACATGGGGAGCTACGATGCCGCGGTGTCCGATTATCGGACGTTTCTCCGCGCCGAACCTCACAATTGGGCGGCTATCAATGATTATGCGTGGGTGCTTTTGAAGGCGGATAAGCCGGAAGACGCATTGCACGCGACCGTCGGCGGTCTCGGCGAATTTCCGGACAACCCGTGGCTTCTCAATACGAATGCCATCGCGCTCTTTGAGCTCGGGTTTCGTGAGGCGGCGTATGCGCAAGCCTATCGCGCGCTTCTCACGTCTGTGAGTGTGACGCCGGAGCAGTGGCTCACCGCATATCCCGGTAATGACCCCATGATTGCGGTGCAGGGTATCACCGCCTTCCAAAGCGCTATCATTGCCAATATACACAGCACCCGAAAGGTAGATGCCGCGCGTACGGTACAATCAGAGTGACCTATGATGATACGCGCTAATGAGAGAATGAGGCCTGTTCTCGGCATTGTCCTCCTTGCGGCACTCGCATTGTTTGCCATTTCCTCTCTCGGCGCGCCGCAGTCCGGAGGATTCGCGTCGTCCGAAGTACAATTCACCGATAATTCCGCACGCGGCATGCAAATAGTACCCGCGTCGTGCCCTTCGAGTCCTCACTGGTTGGGGCAGTGCGACGGGACGCCCCCGCCGCCTTCACAGAACGGCTGCACGATTTCCGTTGAACCGTCCGGCATTACCGCCGGCGAGTCGGCGACGCTCTCATGGGATACGCTCACGCGCGCCG
>CAYHQC010000181.1:0-1184 GCA_964358845.1 uncultured Gammaproteobacteria bacterium
TGGACCGCGCCATCGAGATCGTCGAACAGGCGCTTAAGCTCTTTGGCGCGCCGATCTACGTGCGCCATGAAGTGGTGCATAACCGCTTCGTGGTGGACGACCTGCGCGCCAAGGGCGCGGTGTTCGTGGACGAGCTCGATGCCGTTCCCGACGGCGCCACGGTGATCTTCAGCGCCCACGGCGTGGCGCGCGCGGTACGCGACGAGGCCACGCGCCGCGGCTTGCGCGTGTTCGACGCCACCTGTCCGTTGGTGACCAAGGTACATATGGAAGTCGCGCGTCACCGTCAGAATGGCACCGAATGCGTACTCATCGGCCATGCCGGCCATCCCGAAGTCGAGGGCACCATGGGGCAGGCGGGCGACGGGATTTATCTGGTCGAGCGCATGGAAGACGTAGCGCGACTCCAAATACATGACCCGGAAAACCTTGCCTACGTCACTCAGACGACGCTTTCCATGGACGATACCGCGAAAATTATCGAGACATTGCGCCAGCGTTTTCCCGCTGTGACCTCGCCGAAGAAGGACGACATCTGCTACGCGACCCAGAACCGTCAAGACGCGGTGAAGCGGCTGGCGCAGTCGGTGGAAGTGGTGCTGGTCGTGGGCTCGCCCAACAGTTCAAATTCAAACCGCCTGCGCGAAGTCGCGGCGGCGCAGGGCGCGCGCGCCTACATGATTGACGGCCCCGCCGATATCCGCTCGGAATGGCTCATGGGCGCCGGGAAGATCGGCCTGACCGCTGGCGCCTCCGCGCCCGAAGTTTTGGTACGGCAGGTGATCGCGCGTCTGCGCGAGATGGGGGCGGACAGCGTGGAGGAGCGCGAAGGTAAAGCCGAAGGCGTTTCTTTTTCTCTGCCGAAGTCGTTGCAGCCAGTTACCACGCCATAGGTGTGCCTTATTTGTCGGTCCACTTGGCAATACCGGAGGTGAAGCCGTTGTCCAGTTTGTCCCACTGCTTCACGCCCGTAGAATCAATGCGGAACTTACCGTCGTTCACCTGTAGTCCGGTTGTCACCGGTGTGGCGGTGAGCGTGTAGCCGCAACTGTTGGCGGTGCACCCGGCGGCAATGGTTCCCGTCGTGGGTGACAGCGTGTAGTGGCCTTCCGGAGAAGTTGCGCTGATTCCGAGCACGCCGGTGGTGCTGGTGCCGCTGCTGCGCGTGCCGGCGAGCGTTGCGG
>CAYHQC010000182.1:0-1183 GCA_964358845.1 uncultured Gammaproteobacteria bacterium
CAAAACCCGTTAATTTCACTAAGAATTTAGTCACGGGCGCTATCCGGGGCACGGCCTGCCGTCGAGCAGTGCGCGACCGTCGCGCAGCTCGATCCGCCCCTCGGCGAACCAGCGGATGGCAAGCGGGTAGATGCGGTGCTCTTCTTCAAGTACCCGTTTTGCCAGTGTCTCGGACGTATCGTTCGGCAGCACCGGCACCGCGGCCTGAAGGATGACCGGTCCGGCATCCACGTCGGGGATGACAAAGTGCACGCTCGCGCCATGCTGCGTCTCGCCTGCGGCGATGGCGCGCGTGTGGGTACCGAGACCGGGATATTTCGGCAGCAGCGACGGGTGGATGTTGATGAGCCGCCCGCGGTAATGCTCGATGAATTCGCGCCCGAGGATGCGCATGAAGCCGGCAAGCGCCACCAGCTTCGGGGCGTGCGCGTCGATGGCGACAATCAGGGCTTGATCGAAGTCGGCACGCGTGGGGTAGGCGCGATGATCCACGACCTCGGTGTGCAAACCGGCCGCGCGTGTCTGTTTCAGGCCGGCGGCTTCGGGGTTATTGCTGATAACGGCGCGGATATCGATGGACAGCTTGCCAGCGCGCACCTCGTCGACGATGGCCTGCAGGTTGGTGCCGCGTCCGGAAATCAGGACAACGATCGGAAACTTGGTCGCGCTCAAATTGGTAGCCCTACTTCGCTTCGTTCGTCCTGTCATTATTTAAGGATCACGACCTGGTTGTCGTCAGCACTGGCCTCGACGTGGCCGATGAGGAAGGCGGTTTCGCCCGCTTGTTGCAGAATGGCGAGCGCGTTTTCGGCGTCCGCCGGCGCCACTGCGAGCACCATGCCGATGCCGCAGTTGAAGGTGCGGTACATCTCAAGCTCCTCGACGTTGCCGCCTTCCTGTAGCCAGTCGAAGATCGCCGGCCGCTTCCAGGCGCGGGCATCGATGACGGCACGCATTTTTTCGGGCAACACCCGTGGCACGTTGCCCGGTAGACCGCCGCCGGTGATGTGCGCCGCCGCGTGCATCGGAATCTTTTCCAGCAGTTTCAGCAGCGGTTTTACGTAAATGCGCGTCGGCGCCATCAACGCCTCGCCCAATGTGGTTTTGCCAAAGGCTTCTTCGAGCTTGGCCTTGCGATGTTTGATGATGCGACGGATGAGCGAGTAGCCGTTTGAGTGCGGGC
>CAYHQC010000183.1:0-1179 GCA_964358845.1 uncultured Gammaproteobacteria bacterium
CTTCCATTGCCGTTTTAAGTCTTTGTTCCGCATGGATATTTGGAGACGAATTAAACAGGAGAAAATTTATCGGCGTGGTTGGGGTTGTCATTGGTCTTATAGTATTGGTGTTATAATTTTAGCCTCGAAAGGCCAGGCCTTGCGAAGCTAAATTCTTGTTTATGCAATTTACGCACGATATATATTATCCTGTAGCACACAGAACGCAAGATGAAATTGATGCACTCAAAAATAGGTATGACACGTTTGATGAAACGATTATTCCTGCGGTGCTCAAGTCAAATGGGTTCACGAGTATTTCATGGAAGAAGCCTACGACATGGGGCACCTCACACGTTACTTACATTGTGTCGGTGAAAGAACAAAAGGATGCTCTTATTCTTCGCGCAAATATTGGTTGGGGGGAGAGAGAAGGCATGATGATAGTGGAAAAATGCATTTCGGACAGGTTAATGCCCCTTGGTACGCCCGTTAATCAAATACTTGTTGCTGATATTTCTCGTAAACAATTTGCCTTTGATTATCAAATACAAAAAAAGTTGAAAGGCAAGGATATTGAAGATCATTTTCATGGCACACAGGATGAGTATGATGCGTTGTCATTTTCTATTGGAAAATATGTTGGAATTTGGGGAGAGATTTCTCTGACTGGCTTTGGCAGATTTGATACTACCAGTGCGACAAAAGGCGAGCTGGTCGGGACGAAACAATCAATGTATGAATATATTATTGTGAGACTTGATGAAGATATTAGATTCCTCGTTGATGCTGGTTTGTTAGCGATTGCGAAAGCGGATGCAATTCGAACGCTGTTTGATCAATACAAAGCTCCCATAAATGCAGGTGGTGTATCCACACTTGTTCACCATGATCTTGCCGATCACAACATTATGTTTGATGGGAAGCGCATCATAACGGGATTTTTTGATTGGGAGGCGGCAGTGGCGGGGGATCCAATATTAGATTTAGCCAGTTCTCCGACATGGAAAACGCATTACCCGAGGGAAGAAAAAATGATTGAAGGATACAGATCTGTGCGCGATCTGCCGGAATATTTTATAGAAAAAATGAATATGTACAAGCTTCGCACCGTTCTTTGGAAAATAGTGTATGCCATTCGAGCCGGGATTTTAAATGAAGAGAGGAAGAAGAAGTTTGAACATGCGCTATTACCATTTC
>CAYHQC010000184.1:0-1171 GCA_964358845.1 uncultured Gammaproteobacteria bacterium
GAATGTCTCGACACTCTTGTCGCCCAAGATCGAGACGGCTTCCTTGGCAGCTTCCTGCATGTCCCAAAGATAGGCCGCGTCCTGATCTTCAGGCGCCATATATAGGTGTCAGGTCTTTCAGAATTGCTTTACGGCGATAAGGGTTCCGCAGGATGCTCGGTGTCGCGACATCCACCGAACGCTGACCAAAGATGCTTGAAAGATCGCCTTGCAAATGGACGAGTCCCGCCAATGACGGCTCGTTGCCCTGCTCGAACTCAACCAGCACATCCACGTCGCTGTTCGGACCAAAATCGTCGCGCATCACGGAGCCGAAGAGCGACATGCGCCGGACGCGATGACGCCGGCAGAGCTCGGCTACCTCTTTTTGCGGGATATTGATGCGCATGTTACCCATGTAATGATCCAGAAATTACAGCTTGAATGTCTTCCTTCTTGAGCTGCGGATAGGCGTCCAAAAGCTCGGCCTCGGTCGCCCCTTCGCCAAATTTGCGCAGGATGAGTTCCGCGGTAACCCGAGTGCCACGGATTACCGGCTTGCCCATCATAATCTTTGGGTTGACCTCGATACGATCCGTAACGGTCATGGCATATCCTCGCGTGAAGGCGACCTTCTGTAATTGCAAACATCTTAGCACACCCGCCCATGACACCTAGCGGATCGAGACAGGCGGGCCCTCAATCCCCGGGCTCGGGCTTCGACAAGCCGGCAAGCTTGCACAGCTCGCGGATGGGATCGCGCGGGAACAGCTTGTAGACGAACTTCTCATAGTGCTTGCGGTCGTGGAAATGCTCGCCACTCTGCCGGCCGAGATTCAGCACGAGCTGGCGCATGCTCGGGTGGGAACTGTTTTGCTGGTAGTACTCGCGGAAGTAGCCGATCAGGCCCCAGGATTCGTCGTACAGTGTCAGTCCGTCCTGCGCCGCCATCTTCTCGACGAACTCTTCGCTCCAGTCGTCGAAATTGAGCAGAAACCCCTGCTCGTCCGTTTCGATCTGTTTGCCGTTGACCTCGACATACATCGTGCACCTTCCCAACCCTGCGGCCGTTTCCGATGCAAACCTACATGTAGAGTATATCTTCCGGCAGGAAAGCCGGTGGAAGGAACAATGGTTAGCGCGGCTTGGATTCGACCAGCGATTTCAGCTCGGCCAGCGATTGGCAGCGGTT
>CAYHQC010000185.1:0-1165 GCA_964358845.1 uncultured Gammaproteobacteria bacterium
GGAGAGTTGTTGAATATGGCAGTTTTGTTGATTATTACGCAATTGTCGTTCCGGATAAAGATCGCAGAGAAATAAGACTTTCAGAAAAAGTTTTTGTCTACGGTTCCGGCGGGGGCAATAAAATTTTTAAATTGCTCAATGTTTACAGGGTGGCTAAAAAATTATTAAAACAAGAAAAATTTGATGTTATTACCGTTCAAGACCAATATTATTTGGCTTTGATCGGCTGGCTTTTGGCGAGAAAATTCAAGATCGGGCTGGAATTGCAGATACACGGTTTTGAGAAATATTCTGGCTTGAGAAAGATTATCGCCAGATTTATGATACCAAGAGCGAATGCCATTAGATGCGTGAGTCAAAGATTAAAAAGGCAATTGATAAATAAGTTTGGCGCGCAAGAAGAAAAAATAACGGTGGCGCCGATTTATGTTAATCTAAAATCTAAAATCTTAAATCTAAAAAATAAAGAACATGGATTAAACTCAAAATTCATTTTTTTGACAGTTAGCAGACTGGCGCCGGTGAAAAATATCGGGTTGCAAATTGAAGCTATGGCGGAAGTCGTAAAAAATTATCCAAATACAGAACTATGGATAGTCGGCGATGGGGCGGAAAGAAAAAAACTGGAAAATGAAGCGGTAAAATTGAGAATTAAAGACCGCATAAAATTTTTAGGCTGGCAAAATAATCCGGACAAGTTTTATTCCCAAGCCGACGCATTTTTGCTGACATCGGATTACGAGGGCTGGGGAATGGCGGTGGTGGAAGCGGCCAGTCATAGCTTGCCTGTTATAATGACAGATGTCGGCTGCGCCGGAGAATTGATTGAAAACGAAAAAAGCGGATTGGTAATTCTCGTGAATAATCAAAAAAAGCTGGAAGAGGCGATGGTCAGGTTGATAAATGACGATAGTTTGCGAAAAAATCTGGCGGAAGGAGCTTTTATGGCCATAAAAAGTTTGCCAAGCAAGGAAGAAACAATGGCTTTATACAAACAAAGCTGGGAGAAGGCAAGGGATAATAAATAAAATGAAACTTCTTATCATAACTCAAAAAGTGGACATAAATGACGATAATCTCGGCTCTTTCCACGATTGGCTTAAAAAATTGGCCAACTTTGCTGATGTTAATGTTATAGCAAATTATGTCGGCAAGTATGAATTAC
>CAYHQC010000186.1:0-1164 GCA_964358845.1 uncultured Gammaproteobacteria bacterium
TGGTGCTGTCGCAGCGCCTGGCGGTTCCCTACGCCGCCGCGCCGCTCGATCTCTATCGCGCGTTGCGCACGCTCAATCCCTCGCCGTACATGTACTTCATGGACCTCGGCGGGTTCCACATCGTCGGTTCCTCGCCCGAGATTCTGGTGCGGCTCGAAGACGGGCAGGTCACGGTGCGCCCGATCGCCGGCACGCGCCCGCGTGGAAAAACGGAGGCAGAAGACAAGGCGCTGGAACAAGAGCTGCTTGCCGATCCCAAGGAACGCGCCGAGCATATTATGCTGATGGACCTCGGGCGCAACGACGTTGGGCGCGTGGCCAAGACCGGCAGCGTGCGCGTGACCGACAAGATGGTCATCGAACGCTACTCGCACGTGATGCATATCGTCTCGAACGTCACCGGCGAACTGAAGCCGGATATGGACGCCGTGGACGTGTTGCGCGCGACTTTTCCAGCCGGCACCGTCTCCGGCGCGCCCAAGGTCCGGGCGATGGAAATCATCGAGGAGCTCGAACCCACGCGTCGCGGCATCTATTCGGGAGCCGTGGGCTACATCGGTTGGAACGGCAACATGGACACCGCCATCGCTATCCGCACGGCGGTGATCAAGGACAAAATGCTCTATATCCAGGCCGGCGCCGGCATCGTCGCCGACTCCGTACCACGGTCCGAATGGAACGAAACCATGAACAAGGCGCGCGCCATTTTCCGTGCCGTGACCATGGCATCCGCCGGACTGGGCGGGTAGGAGAACACCATGTTGCTGATGATTGATAATTACGACTCCTTTACCTACAACCTGGTGCAATACCTGGGTGAGCTGGGCGCGGACGTGCGCGTGCACCGCAACGACCAGATTACGGTGGCGGAGATCGAGAAACTCAAGCCCGAGCACATCGTGATTTCGCCCGGTCCCTGCACGCCAACCGAGGCCGGGGTGTCGGTCGGGACGATTCAGAAACTTGCCGGCCGGATTCCAATTTTAGGCGTGTGCTTGGGTCATCAGAGCATCGGCCAGGCCTTCGGCGGCAAGATCGTGCGCGCCAAGCAATTGATGCATGGCAAGACCTCGATGATTCACCATAAAGGTCAGGGCGTGTTCGCGGGACTGCCGAATCCATTCGAAGCCACGCGTTATCACTCGCTCGTGATCGAGCGCGAAA
>CAYHQC010000187.1:0-1146 GCA_964358845.1 uncultured Gammaproteobacteria bacterium
CTTGCCGATCGTCACAGTCAAGCATTCGTCCCTGTCGGGGTCAGTTTGCGCATAAGGGTTGCCGCAAATATCGCCCATCTTCCCTTGTCCGAAACGCCCCGCCCCGTCGATCACTGGCGGCTTACAGGGATTGGGGCCATCGGGTCCAAACTTTACGCGTTGCTCGCACTTCGCAACCCACGCGTCTTTGACGGCCTCTGGGTTAACCTTCGCGCCGCAACTATAGCCTTGATCAGGGTCAACCAGAATTAGTACCGGGTCGGGACAACCGCTCATGCGTGCCTGCAACTGCTGACAGCGGAAGTCTTTCCACTGTGTGCGGTGGCACTCCCTCAAGAGTTCTCGCGCACCTTCAAGCGCTTGATCGCAGGCGCTTGGTTCGCCGGCGGTTCGAACGGTACCCCCAGCATTCGGGTCTTTAGTGGCTTTCTCACTTGTGTCCAACGCCTTTTTTACTTGGTCTGCCGTGGCCTTTTTCGCATCATCAAGATCCTTTTGTGCCTTTTGGATTTGTTGTTGATCGCCGGTCTTTTTTGCTGCTTCTAATGCCTTCTCCGCCGCAAGCTCTTCCATGGCGATCTTGTTGTATTCCTTCCACTCTGTCTTCGCGGCCTCGATTGCCTCCACTTTCAGCTTCTCGGACTGTTCCTTGGTAAGTCCCTTTGAGACGGTGCCACTGCCAGACGACATCTCCGCGTTGCGGCCCCAGGTGTTAGTTCCCCAGCCGGGCGTGTTCCTCTGCCCACTAGACTGTCCACGGGTCGGGTCGCCCGAGTTGCAGGCAGCCGTTATTTTTGATGGATCAAAGAAGCTCGCCTTTCCGGCTTGAATGTCTCCAATGGATCCGCCGAAACCTTTCTGGTCATCTGCCAGCAACTGCGTCGCGCATTCGTCGCGCGCCTGCGCAGGCGACAGTCCCTGCGTGTAGCCGTTGAGCAAGCAGGAGTAGAAACTGTCCTCGGCGAATTTACCGACCTTGGTCAGGACGGCATCGGCTCGCACCATCTTTTGGCTCGGGCTGGGGGCGCACCCGGCGACGGCAAACATTACGATGACGATTGGAGCCATAGCGTGCCAACAATTCCGCGGGAAACCGCTTTTCATCACGTCTCTCCTTATGATCTCAGCGTTGGCCTAACTTAAATT
>CAYHQC010000188.1:0-1135 GCA_964358845.1 uncultured Gammaproteobacteria bacterium
TTCATGGCTGCGACCTGGAGGGCAACCTCGTGGGCAAGGTTTTTAAACTCATCCGTGCGGGCGACAAAATCCGTCTCACATCGTACTTCGACTAGGACCCCGACTTTGCCTTGGTGAACGTAGGCTTCTACGACTCCTTGAGAGGTTTCTTTTCCTTCCTTTTTTGCGGCTTTTTCGAGTCCCCGTTCGAGGAGAAGTTTCTTTGCTTTGTCGTAATCACCGTTTGCGTCCTCAAGCGCTTGACGGCAATCCGAAACACCAGCGGAGGTATCGTTGCGGAGTTTTTTGAGGAGATCAAGAGAGATGTTCATAGTTAAAAGCGGTCATCCCCGACTTGATCGGGGATCCAGTTTTTTGCTCTGGATTCCCGCGTATGCGGGAATGACTTTTATACGATTTTCTTCGGCCGGCCCCTCGTTTTTTTCGATGCGACTTCCGGAGTTACTTCGGCTTTTTCTTTCGAGGGTGGTTGGGCCACGACGGGTTTGGTGGGTTCTACGGGAGGAACGTACGGTGCAATGACCGGCGCTGCTTCTACAGGCTTAGTGGGGGCAGCCGGGGCCTCTTTTGCCCGGGCCTCTTTTCCTTCCAGATATGCGGCGGCAATCGTATCCGTAATAAATTTGATGGATCCCACGGCATCGTCATTAGCCGGGATGACGTAATCGATACCCGCCGGATCGGAGTTCGTATCAACTATTGCCACGACTGGTATTCCGACACGGATCGCTTCCCGCACTGCTGCATGTTCTCGTTTCACATCGACGACAAAGAGCGCATTGGGCTTTTCTTTGACTTTGAGGACCCCTCCGTAGAATACTTTGAGCCGCTCGATGTAGCGAAGAAGTTTCCCCTGCTCATGCTTCGGCATCTTCTTCCATTTGCCGGTAGCGTGATCATTTTCGAGATTGATAATTTTATCAATATTCTTTTTGACTTCTTCCCAGTTGGTGAGAAATCCGCCGATCCATCGTTCGACCAGATACGGGGCTCCTGCTTTGTCCACTGCTTCCTTCACGACCCCCATAGCCTGTCGTTTGGTCGCGACAAAGAGAAGTTCTCCGCCGTTTTTGATAAGTTCACGGACAAAGTTCACCGCATCGTCCAAGCCCGCTTTTGTTTTGGCGAGGTCAAT
>CAYHQC010000189.1:0-1131 GCA_964358845.1 uncultured Gammaproteobacteria bacterium
ATATACCCCTCTTCCACAGGTCTGCAATTAACCTGATTTGACTTTACGACCTGGATCGTGTCTCATAATACTAATGCCTGGATTTCTTTCTGACGAACAAGTAGCGGTATTACGGACTGCCCATAAAACGACGAGAGAAAAACGATTGGCCGATAGAATCAAAGCAGTGGTCATGTTGCATCATGGATTCACCTACGAGCAAATTGCTCAAGCGTTGTTTCTGGATGAAGTCACACTCCGCCGATACGTGCAGCAATTTCAGGAACAAGGGATTGATGGACTCTTGGAGTGCCGCTACGCCGGAGGCGTGTCATCCCTGACCGTCGTCCAAGAACACCAGCTCACCACATTTCTGGACAAAAACACGCAACGTACCGCAAAGGAGATTCAGGAGCACATTCATACCGCCTACCGTATCCGGTATTCGGTGATTGGCGTCACCAAACTCCTGCACCGGTTAGGTTTCTCCTACAAAAAGCCCAAGAGTGTTCCGGGGAAAGCAGACGCTAAACGGCAGGCGCGATTTCTTGCGGCTTACAGAAAGCTGAAGGCCACGATGACCAAAGACGATCACCTGTATTTTGCTGATGCCACCCATCCCCAGCACAATACCCAACCCGCATACGGCTGGATCCTCAAAGGGAAATCCCACGACAAACTGGTGAAAACCAACACGGGGAGACGACGGCTGAACTTAAACGGAGCGCTCAATTGCAAAACACACCACGCCATCGTCCTTTCCGAGGATACGGTTAATGCAACAAGCGTCATTCGATTAGGAACCGCGCTCCTCAAAAAACATACGAAGGGAACGATATACATCATTTTGGACAACGCCAAATATCATCATGCAAAACTCGTGAAGGCGTGGAGGAAAACACACGGAAGGATTAAATTCATCTTTCTGCCACCGTATTCCCCGAATTTGAACCTGATTGAGCGGTTATGGCGCTTTTTTCACCAAAAGGTGACGTGGAACCGCTATTTTGAGACGTTTGAACAATTCAAGAGTGAATCTCTTGGATTCTTCAACCACCTCAACCAATACGAGCCGGAGTTGGCAACATTGCTGGCCGATAACTTTCAGGTGATGCCCTCACAAAAGTTGCAAACCTGAGTTATGTGGGTATA
>CAYHQC010000190.1:0-1129 GCA_964358845.1 uncultured Gammaproteobacteria bacterium
ATGTCGGGCGTGAATATTTTGGGAAGCGGCATGACATCGAGCGCTTGAGATCGTCCGTATGCATACCACTGATCTCCACGCATTCTGCCGTGCTCACGCTCCTCAAGATAAGTTCGGTTAGCTTTTAAATAGTCCCATGTGAGCGGATAGCGGGCTTTGAAAACATCCTCGGGAATCAACCGCGTCTCGCCGTCGGCCTGTTTGGCGTAGGGAAAGAGAATCAGGCGGTCTGTGCGCGACAAACTGTACGCCTTGCTATCGCCACCCTTTATCAAGGGATGAAGCAGGTCGGGCTCCAACCAATATTCCGCGTCCTTTTCGGGCGAGTAGATTCGGACACGATCTTTCTTGCGTTCCTTTTCCTCGACTATGTAAATCTTATCGGCGCTGGTTTTAAGGCCCTGAAAAATCCTGTCCGTGACATCTTCCAGTTTCGGCGTGATGCGGCTAAGTTTTTCAAGAAGCGCTCCGCCCTTCCCAGCAGAAAACGCCCACTCACCGGAGTTCACGCGCTCCGCCGACAACTCGCCTTCCTCGGCGGTGCCGGTCCTGCGCCATTGGTCGAAATCGTCCACCTTCACGAACCGGAAAGAAGCGCGACCGGCACGATCGAGAAACATCAGACAGGTGTACGTGGAAGCACCTGCGAAAACCTGCTGATGTCCAAAATGGACTACCTCGGCAAGATGTTTGCCCTTCGCGATCAAACCGCGCAGCGGCTCGCCGTATTGGGCGTTGAAAAACTTGTGCGGCAGGATGAAACCGAGCACCCCACCCTTGTTGAGCAGGTTCAGGCCGCGCTCGACAAAAACAACGTAGATATCGTAATTGCCTGATTGTGCCGTCCGATATTTCTGCTTGAGATATTCCGCACTCTCCGGAGCCCACTCCTGCATGACCTGGATACGGATATAGGGCGGATTGCCGATCACGGCATCGAAGCCGCCATCGCCCATGATCTCGGGAAATTCCTTGTTCCAATCGAATACGTTGATACGGGCGCGGTCGTTGTCGTCGAGGAAATCTATCTGACTGGTCCCGTAGAAATCCGGCCCGATGAGCGAGTTGCCGCATTTGATGTTGCGCCCGAGGTCGGGCAACACACGCTCGTGGAATAGCTGGGTCTGCA
>CAYHQC010000191.1:0-1123 GCA_964358845.1 uncultured Gammaproteobacteria bacterium
GGGGATAGCTCAAATCAAAGGTATTCCTCGCCAGGTTCTGGTAGTGCTTCCAGATATGGTCCTGCTCAGCCTGCTTAAGCATAGTTTTATGCGACACGGATATGCCTACCTCCACCAACCCAGTTTCGGCTTTATCACTCTCGCCAAAAACAGGTCCTCACAGCCGACTTTCACATTCGGATTGTGCATCCAACGCCAATAAATGGCGCACCCCAGCTCCTCCCTCCACCTCTTCGGGCAAAACAGCCCTGTCACCCTGATCAAAACCTTCAGAGCCACCTGCCCGGTTTCATGCTCAATCAAAATCCCCCACAAGCGAAGCTTCACACCGAAGGGAATCGCCGCGCGGGCTACACGTTTCCAATGATTGCAAAATAAAACGACAAAGGGCAGATACCACCACGGTTTCTTTGCGTTCCCGAAAAAAGCCCGGTAATCCTGATGGACGGTATTCCATTTTTCCCGGCCAAAGTAGGTGAAAAGGACCTTTGGAACCTGAACGAATTCGCCCTGGATGGATAATTCCTGGATGAACGCCAGATCCGTCGCTATAACTTTCCGGTACATCTGCGTCCTGCGCATGGCCGATGAGCGATATAGACCGTAAATTGCCGTCGCCGGGAAACGCTTCAGGGTTTCCCGGTATCGCTCTGCCAGCCCGCTCATGCCTTCAAAGCTGTCCAGGCTGGCGACACACAACATTTCCTCGTGCCCTTCAATGAATAGGGCCGTATGAACCTGACAGAGCACGGCCTCCGGGCATTGCTCCATCTTCTCGACGCACGCGCTTACAAAAGACCGTTCCCGCCGGTCGTCATGCGCGGCCCACATGAAATACCTGCCGGAGGCAAGCTCGAATACCCGGTTGAAGTTCCTGATGGAACCGAGGTTCTCCCCCGATCGATAGTACTTCACCCTGGGATCCTTCCGGACATAGTTTTCGCAAATCTCCGGTGTGGCGTCGGTCGAGGCATTGTCCGAAATAATGATTTCCAGATTGGGATAGTCCTGCTCAAGCAGGGAGTCCAAAGCGGCGGCAAGTCCTTTTTCCCCGTTAAAGACGGGCACCCCGATACTGACTAAGGGCTGATTTCCGGCATCCATTTCAATTTCCCAGCAACGA
>CAYHQC010000192.1:0-1117 GCA_964358845.1 uncultured Gammaproteobacteria bacterium
CGAGCGGATAGAAGTGCGTGTCGATCGAAAAGTTTTTCTGCGACAGCCGCGTGTAGTGCCGCACCGCCTGCATCTCGGACACCTCCGGCAGCAGCGGTTTCTGTTTACGGCGAAATTGATCCGGGATGTCTTTCACCTCGGCGCGCGTGAGTGGTGCCTGCGAGGGATTACGACGGCCAGTCTGGGAGTGTTCGAAGATAAGCATCGTTCACCTTAAAGTAACTGAAGTACCGAACCAAACAGAATAAAAATGAAACCAACCAACGGTCGAATAATCCGAAATTGCGTAGTTAGGCTGACGTCCTCCGAGGTAGGCAGCATTCCCCCCATCCAGAGATCGTTGGACCCGAATTTACGTTTGTAACCGAAGAGCGTGACAAAGATAGCGATCAGAGGAGGCAACCTGCCTGTCATTTTGTAATTAATCGTTTTCCTGACGGTCTCCTCGAAAACACTCACGCTCAAGAAGTAAGTGCCGAACACCACCAAAACAACCGATGCGAACTCAATCACCATTGATCCTTTCATCTCAGCGCCGCCAGCGCGGCATCGTAGTTCGGCTCCTGCGCGATCTCAGGCACGAGCTCGACGTGCTTGACGACGTCGTTCTCGTCGATCACCACCACGGCACGTGCGGTGATACCCTTGAGCGGGCCGTCCTGAATCAGCACGCCATAGTCCTTGGCAAAGTTCTTGTCGCGCATCATGGAAACCGTTATCACACGGTCGGTGTGCTCGGCGGTGCAGAAACGCTTCTGTGCGAACGGCAAGTCCGCCGAGACGATCAACATCACCGCATTGCCGTACTTGGCGGCATGCTCGTTGAACTTCTTGGTCGAGAGCGCGCAGGTGGGCGTATCCAATGACGGTACTATGTTGAGCAGTTTCTTCTTGCCTTTATAGGTCGCAAGCGTGACGTCGCTCAAGTCGGCGGCGGTGAGATGAAAATCCAGCGCCTTGGCGCCGACCTTGGGCATGTCGCCGTTGGTGTTGATCGGATTGCCACGTAGCGTGATCTTAGCCATGGTCGTTCCTCCTTCGGGTTAGACGGTTAGGGTGTGACCTTCACGGCGCACGGCGGGTCAAGCCGGCGTTTGGAAACAATGCGCTCCAAGTG
>CAYHQC010000193.1:0-1109 GCA_964358845.1 uncultured Gammaproteobacteria bacterium
GTTTCCGGGATTTACCGTGTACCGGCAGGGGTATGACGGGGAGTGGGAGGGGGCGCTGACACAACTCGAATCCGACCTGCGCGACGCAAGCGGACACGGGCGACGCTGAACGGAGTTTTCCGTTAACATTACGCCACACACGAGATTCCTAATCCGGCTCCATGATTAACGTCTTCATCGGTTACGATCCGCGCGAGGCGGTGGCTTTCAGCGTGCTTGCCCACAGCATCCACATGCGGTCCTCGCAGCCGGTAAGCATCTCCCCGCTGATGCTGTCGCAGCTCAAAGGCGTCTACACCCGCGAGCGGCACCCGCTGCAGTCCACCGATTTCTCCTTCACGCGCTTCCTGACACCCTATCTCTCCGGCTATAACGGCTGGTCGGTGTTCATGGACTGCGACATGCTGGTGCTCGATGACATCGCCAAGCTGTGGTCGCTGCGCGACGAGCGCTACGCCGTGCAGGTCGTGAAGCACAACCACGTGCCCAAGGAAGACATCAAGTTCCTCGGCGCGAAACAGACCAAATACGAAAAGAAAAACTGGTCGAGCGTCATCCTGTTCAACAACGCCAAATGCCGGGCGCTGACGCCGGCATACGTCAATACCGCCACCGGCCTTGAGTTGCACCAGTTCAAGTGGCTGGGCAACGACGACCTCATCGGCGAAATTCCGCACCGCTGGAATCATCTGGTGGGTTACGACGTCCCGACTCCGGAAGCGTCGCTCGTGCATTACACCATCGGCGGGCCGTATTTCGAGGAATACCAGGATTGCGAATACGCCGAGGAGTGGCGCCAGGAATTGCAGCAGATACTGCGTGCCCAAAAATATACTTAGCGACATCCGCCCGCCGGTTTCCTTCTGCTCCGCCCGATGTCTACCCGAGATTCATCCGCGTCCTTCGACATGCAGAAGGTGTACGTGTTGTTGCGGGAGCAGAAACTGGCCGAAGCGCGGATACTGCTGGAGCGGATCTGTCACGATCACACCGCGAATCGGGAATCCTGGTATCTGCTTGGCGCCATCCATCAACAGCTGGACGACCTCCTACAGGCGGCCAGTTGCTATACACGGGCCCTGGCGCTCTGCCCCGACCACGCCGATACC
>CAYHQC010000194.1:0-1087 GCA_964358845.1 uncultured Gammaproteobacteria bacterium
CAGGATTTAAAAACAACCACGGTGGGTTATTTAACCCACCGGCTTATTTGTCAGTTACTAACCCCCGGTGTTAACAGGATTGACAGGTGTTAACAATTCCTTTATCGTTTAGGTATGCCATATCGAGATATTCCATGCGTTACGTCAGAAACGTATCACGTGTTTAATCGAAGTGTTGCAGGTCAGACGATTTATATAACAGTAAATGATTATCAGCGGATGTATGATCTTTTCAATTTTTATCGCTTCGGAGAACTGAAGAATAGCTTTTCGTATTACAACAGATTATCCATTGAGGATAAAGAGGTGTATCTTGCAAACGTTGTAGCATCGAATAGACCACTCGTTTCTATTTCAGCATTCTCTTTGATGCCAACGCATTTTCATCTAGCTCTTCGACAGGAACAGGCGGGTGGCATAAGCACGTTTATGGCTCGTGTACAAAATGGATATGCAAAATATTTCAACATTAAACGAAAACGTTTTGGTGCTATGTTTCAGGCGATGTATAAAGCAGTGCGATTAGAATCTGAGGAGCAATACCTTCATACTATTCGCTATATCCACATAAATCATATGACCGCTGGGATTATAACGAAGTCAACTGAATTAGAACATTATCTATGGACTTCATTTGTTGATTATATGGGGAATCGTAAAGATTCCATGATCGACACGTCGTTTATTTGGGGACAATTTAGATCAGTGGAATCTTTTTCAAAATTTACGTTTGATCAAGTTGATTATCAACGTACGTTGGCATTCGTATCAAAGATGGATGAATGATGCATTGTTAATTGTTAACATCGGGTGTTAACAAGTGTTAACAAAGCGCTGCGTGTTGAGCTCGAGGGTCAGGTTTAAAAACGTTGCACATCGAATAGGAGAAGAAATAGTAAGTTCATTTAATGCTCTTTGTAGAAGATTAAAAATTATTTATCACCCGTAGGCTCGCCTTGCTGCAGCTCCGGCGAAGCGGGGTGGACAGCTTTGAAATTTATCCGCACGTGCGGATAGAAATCAAAATTTAAAATTCGTGTTGGTACATCCGCAGGCAGGTTTGCACCTGTTTGTAACTTAGCCTTAC
>CAYHQC010000195.1:0-1071 GCA_964358845.1 uncultured Gammaproteobacteria bacterium
CTTCCTTTATTTTCTGCCAAACCTTAACGGTATTGCCGGACTTAATGTCCCACCCGCCTGCAACGCTATGCTCGCCCGAAACGCTGCGCGTATCGCTGCGAGCGGGCGTAGCATTGCGGGCAGGCTTTTTCCTCTGTTCAACATTTATTTCCATAAAGGACAATTTAGCACGGATTTATTTTTTCCGCAATCCTTCCAAAACTTCTGATAAATCTTCGGGCAAATCGGCTTCCAGTTTCAGTCTCGCGCCGGACGGAGAATCAAACTCTAAAAAATTGGCGTGCAAGAAGTGCCGTTTGAGTCCGAATGGGCAAGTCATTCTCTTTCCCCCGTATAATGAATCGCAAACAATCGGATGGCCGATGGCCTTAAAATGGACCCTTATCTGATGCGTCCGGCCGGTTTTCGGATAAGCCTCAACAAGGGTGTAATCGGGAAATTTTTCTAAAACTTTATATTCCGTTACCGCTTCCCGCAATTCCCCTTTGGCCTTTTCTGAAGCCAGTTTTTTTCGGAAATCGCTTTGGCTCCGGCCTATCGGCAAATCTATCGCGCCTTTATCTGTTTTTAAATTCCCTTCCGCCAGCGCCAAATATTTCTTAATGATTTTTTTGCTCTGCCCGCCATAGGCGAGGTCTCGCCCCTCTTTTAAGAATTTTAATGAAGGGGCGGAAAATTGCTTTTTCAGAAACTCAAAAGCTTTTTGGTTTTTCGCCACAATTAAAACGCCGGAAGTGTCTTTGTCCAGCCTATGAACAATCCCCGGCCGCAATTCCGGCTCGTCCCCGACGTTTTTTATTTCTGGAAATTTTTCCGCCAGCCAATCGGCCAGTGTTTCTCCTTTCTCCGCCACGCCTTTATGGACAGCGATACCCGCCGTTTTATTGACGGCGATTATGTCGTCGTCCTGATAGATGATGGATAAAATCATAATGGGCGCTGAGGGATTCGAACCCCCGACCCTCTCAGTGTAAATGAGATGCTCTAACCAACTGAGCTAAGCGCCCGAAAATTTTTTGCCCTCGCGAGGAATCGGACCTCGATCGGGAGATTAGAAGTCTCCAGTTCTAT
>CAYHQC010000196.1:0-1051 GCA_964358845.1 uncultured Gammaproteobacteria bacterium
GCTGCTAAGATGAAGTCGGCTCGATAGGAAAATAAATCTGTCCCTGGCTATTTCTCCATTATGCGTTAGACAGGAGCTAGAATGAGCGGTCCTGAAGAACAGTTCAAAATTAACCTCAACCAAAATCTGTGGGGCCTGTTGGTGGGTTTGGTTGCTCTGGGAGTTTCGGAGTACTACAACCTGTGCACCCTGTTTTGGCTCTCCGTTGTCGTGTCGGTAATTATGGTCGCGTCTGTCGCGGTAACGACACTTGCCTATACGATGAACTACTGGAAAAACAAGCAAGGTCAAAAATGAAACGCATAACATTGCGTTCGAGGCTGACGCTGAAGGAAAAATGTTAAGGAGAAACTAGGGTGATGAAAGCAAACATTCGCTGTACTGTGTCCGCTGTGTGGGGTCTGCTGACATGTTTCGTGCTTGCCGGCTGTGTTACATCTTCTCAAGTAAACGTCGTTCGAAGTCAGGCCCCCTTTGATGACCCGATACGCACTATAGCGTTGATGCCTAGCGGTGGTGTTTTAGCGGATGCTATTGGTTTGGAATTGTTACGATTTGGCTTCAATGTTATAGATACAGGGAAGATCACCAGCCTAATGATTCGGGACAATATAAATGAAATCGAGATTACTCAACCACAGAACCTCTCTCGCCTCCGCGCTGATGGTATAGACGCTGTTATCTTAGTGAAATCAGTGGCGGGGTATGACGGACGTCCACAAAGCGCAAGCGTGAAGATAGTCCATACAAAAACTGGACAACTTGTCGCAGGAGCCAACTGGCAAAATGGTCGCGGTGGAATGCAGGGATCCTCGGCTGATCAAGGGGCACGTGTGGATCTCGCCGTTGCTGCACGGCAGATATCAAGCGCTTTGGGACCAGCTTTGCAGCTTACATCGGGAAAATAAATCGTAGGGAAAGAGAAGAAAAGCTGAGGAATAGGGACATTCTACTTTCCCTGCCTGACAACGCGATCGCTATCGCTGTACTCGCTCCATCAGCCCCGTATCGTGCAGGATTGAAATAGCAATCTCCTCGACGGATTTCGTGG
>CAYHQC010000197.1:0-1030 GCA_964358845.1 uncultured Gammaproteobacteria bacterium
CCAAACGCTTCATCGTGGAAAAAACAATCAGCTAATTGGCAACAGGTCTAATGTATTGCTCCATCAAGCCATTCCTCAACCATTACTAACCTCCGGTGTTAACAGGATTGACAGGTGTTAACAATTCCTTTATCGTTTATTTATCACCCTTAGGGTGGACTACCCGCCTGCAAGCGCCTGAGCGCAAGCGATGGCGGGCAGGGCTTTGCACCCGTTCTTTTGTTAGCCCATCGATTTTACAATTTTTCCATATCTTTTAGAAGGGAGATAATTTGTTTTTGTAACACAGGAATATCGATTTGCACCATGCCCCACACTTTTTGTTCGTCAACGCTAAAATAGCCATGAATGAGCGTATTTCGCGCGTCAGTAATCGGCCGCCATGGAATCTCTGGCGTTGTCAGTTTGCGTTCATGGCTCACATTTCGGGCAGCCTCGCCGATAATTTCCAACTGTCGGATAATGGCACTTTGCAGTTTCTCGTCTTCCGTAAAATCTTCCAGTGTTTTGTCGATCGACCATGCGACAATAAGCGCTATCGCATCGCGGATGTGTAAAAGGTAGGGCGTATCAGTTTTTCTGTTCATAGAGTAGTGTAACAGAAGAGAGGATATGATCGCGTAGATATGGGGAAATGCTTCTTTTGGTTACAAGGTCAACGTTTGATCCAAGTAAATCTTCAAGGCGCTGTTTAAGCGTTATCATTCCCAACAGCGTGGTTTTTGAATCCGGTGAAAATTCTACAATAATGTCGTAATCACTTTTCGGTTTATTATCTCCGAATGCTCGAGAACCAAACAGTCCAGCATACGAAACACCGTATTGTCGAAACGCATTGCAGACAGCGTCATACTCTGGAAAATACATCTTAGGATTCATATGTCTTTATAGTATCCTTTCTCCCGATGTTGGTCAATAATACGCATCGGGGAGCTTGATAAATCGCCCGTCGGTAAATCACCCGTAAATCGCCCGTCCTGACTTCTATCACCCCATAAACTTCGTGCCTAATTGTTAGCTCTCGGGACAC
>CAYHQC010000198.1:0-1021 GCA_964358845.1 uncultured Gammaproteobacteria bacterium
ATTTTGAATTTGAAATGGTTGTCGTCGGGCAAGGCGATTCAAAATATATGTCTTTCTTTACAGAACTTGAGAAAAATCATCCGAACATAAAAACCCATCTATCTTTTGATGCCATCTTGGCTCGTGTTATATTCGCCGGCGCTGATGCGATTCTAATACCTTCTAAATTTGAGCCTTGCGGACTTACCCAAATGGAAGCGATGCGGTATGGTTGCGTGCCGATTGTCAGAAAAACCGGCGGTCTTGCCGACAGCGTGGAAGATTATAATCCAACCGAGCAGACAGGCACTGGTTTTGTTTTTGAAAAGTTTGATAAATTCGCGTTATTTGGAACGATGATACGCGCTCTTGAAACCTACAAATATCCGAAATTCTGGGAAGGTATTCAAAAAAGAGCGATGGCCGCCAATTTCTCTTGGGCCAATTCCGCGAAAGAATACGCTGAAATTTTCAAAAAAGCGATAGATTTTAATTTGCATCCTAATAAATAAAATCACCAGAAACAAAAATTATGAAATGGGCTAATTTTTTGCACATTTATCAGCCGCCTACGCAGAAGCCGATCTGGGTTAAGAGGATAGCGGACGAATCTTATAGGAAATTGTTTAAGGGTATCCTTGAAATACCGAGGGCGCGTTTGTCTTTAAACATCAACAGCATTCTTTGCGAACTTTTAGATCAAAATGGCGCGATGGATGTGATTCAAAATATTAAAAAGCTTGTTGAAAGAGGAAACATAGAGCTTACCGGTAGCGCCAAGTATCACGCTTTTCTTCCACTTTTGCCGGAATCGGAAATTGAAAGGCAGATTTTATTGAATGAAGAAGGTCTGAATAAATATTTCGGCAAAAACTGGAAAAAAGGAGGTTTCTTTTCGCCGGAGATGGCTTATTCAAAAAAGGTGGTGGAAGTCGTTAAACGGCTTGGATACAGGTGGATTATTCTTGACGAGATGGCGTTTCCTGCAGGTAAAGAAATGCGGAAAGATACAGTTTATGAAATTGAAGGATTGAAAGATTTT
>CAYHQC010000199.1:0-1013 GCA_964358845.1 uncultured Gammaproteobacteria bacterium
AGCCGCTGCTCGGCATGTCGTTCCTCGGCCAGCTCGACATGAAGCGCGAAGGCGAAAAACTGGAATTGAAACAGCGCTAGCTTGCGAATGACCGACGCCCGATGGTTTTTGTTGCTGGGCGCCGCCAACGCGGCGCTTGCGGTGCTGCTCGGCGCCTTCGGCGCGCACTCGCTGAAGACCCAGCTCGCGGCGGACATGATGGCGGTGTACCAAACCGGCTTGCAGTATCACTTGTTTCATTCCCTGGGCCTGCTCGCTGTCGGCCTTGTGGCGCTGCATCTTTCGGATTCGAGATGGCTGCGCTGGTCCGGTTGGCTGATGTTGGCCGGCATCGTGATTTTCTCGGGAAGTCTTTATGTTCTGAGCACTACCGGCTGGAAGTGGCTCGGGACGGTGACGCCACTGGGCGGGCTATCATTTATCATCGCGTGGGTGCTGTTTACCGTGGCGCTGGTGAAGCGCACGCGGTAACCTAAAGGGCGACTCGGGGTTGTTCGATGACGAAAGGTCGTGGATGCGCACATGGCCGCCAAATACAACTTCTTCGTCCTTGAAGTGCTCAAAGCCTGGATTGACCCATCAAAGAGAAACCCACGGACCATTCATCATCAGGGAAATGGAAACTTTATAGTTGATGGCAAGAGCATAAAGCTGAGTTCGAAAATGAAATAGCCGGTCCAGTTTGGAGGTCTTAATGCGAAGCGTTGGCATCTGTTTTATTTTCCTGATAATCGCTGGATGCAGTACTACAAATGAGGTAATCACTTCCACAGAACGTTCAATTACTATTCGGCCACGTAATGACGTTATGTACGAGGCTGATCGAGTGGCTGCCGCCGCTGAAACAGCACGTGCTCACTGTGCAAAATATGGGAAATCAGCCGCGTACGAATCAGCAGAAAAGAGTGGACGTTTTTATTCAGCTGTTACTTTCAGGTATGAATAAATCTAAGAAAAAGGTGTCTGACACCTTTTATCCTAAAATGGATGAAAACCTGGTGAACGCCGGCGAT
>CAYHQC010000200.1:0-499 GCA_964358845.1 uncultured Gammaproteobacteria bacterium
AATGGAAGAGTATTTTAAATCAATGGCTTCAAAAAAAGGCTCAAGAATGATATATACTTTCAGTGAAGGGTGGGCAAGTTTGTTTACGAGTCGTGGCTGTCCTTACAATTGCAATTTTTGCACTATAAATCTTACCATGGGCAGGCAATTCAGACCAAGAAGTCCGGAGAATGTCTTTGCGGAAATTAAACAACTTTATGAAAAGTACGGAATCAGGCACATAAATTTTGAAGACGATAATTTAACAATGAACAAGGAAAGAGCGGAAAAAATTTTTGATTTGATTATTAAGAATAAAATTAATATAACTTGGAGCACTCCAAATGGGATTAGAGTTGAAAATATCGATGAAAATTTGGCGCAAAAAATGAAACAATCTGGGTGCAGAAGGGTTTTTGTCGCACCGGAGTCTGGTGTTCAACGAGTGGTCTCGCAAATCATAGGAAAAAACTTAGATTTAAAAAAAATAAAACAAGCCGTGCGTCTTTTTAAAAAAAAT
>CAYHQC010000200.1:509-1009 GCA_964358845.1 uncultured Gammaproteobacteria bacterium
CTAATAGGAGAAACAAAAATGGATATATGGAGAACCATTATATTCGCCTTAAAACTAAAAAGACTAGGCATGAATAAGGCTGGTATTCACATTGCGACACCTTATTTCGGAACAAGATTTTACGATGAGGCCATGCAAAAAGGTTACTTGAAAGCAGAACCTGATACGGAAACACTCACGCCAAAGGAGCCGTTGTTTGGCACTCCGGAGTGGAGCGCAAGAGAACTTAAGCGTTTGCATAGAATTGCCAATTGGCTGGTAAATTCCAGTTTAAAAGATAAAATTATTTCTGTTGTGCCTTATCAGACTCATCCTTTTCTTGTTTTTTTAAAGAGGAAATTAAAAATGTTTAAAAAATAATTCAATTTATGATAATTTTTGAAAAAAACAATCTCGTAAAGTATTTGACAGGATCGGGTATAGAGATAGGCGCTCTGCATTCTCCTCAAAGAGTCAATAAAAAAAAGTGTCAAGTAAAATATGTTGATTGGTTAAATAAG
>CAYHQC010000201.1:0-1007 GCA_964358845.1 uncultured Gammaproteobacteria bacterium
AGACTTGTTGCGATATAGCTTCATTTAATAGCTGTGATGAGAGGTTTTGGAGAGTTTCTAGCGGGTTGGCGTCATGGAGAGGTGATAATTCCAGAGTCCTGCAGAAAGAAGCATAAAGGTATCGTCCAGATTGGCTATTTTGTTTCTGTAGACGTCAGTGGTTGAGCGAAATCGTTTGATTCCTGCAATTGCGTGTTCGGAGAGGACACGAATTCCGGAAATGAGACGATTGTCTGCCTTCTCTTCTTCCGTGAGGCGATGATATTTGGTTGCCTTCATGGGCATGATTGTTTTTTGATGATCCCGCTGGAGCCCCTGAAATCCGGTATCCGTCCATGCTGCGACTTCCTGTGGGATATTTCTGCCTCCCATGGCTTTGTCAAAGAGGCGTTTGTCGTGACGTCTGCCGGATTTGGTCGGCGTAAGGATGAGGATTCGTTTCCTGTCATCGGAGACAACCACAGTTTTCCTGGTGGTTGCTTTCTTTTTCCCAGAATAGAGGCGTTTTCTCCGTTTTTGACTGACTGGTTTTTGGACTCTTCGCTCTGTACCGTCAATAAAGATATCCTTGGCCTCAGGGAACTCCCGGAAGAATTCCTCTACTGAGGTGATCTGTCGCTTGGGGAGTACCAGTTTTCTTCCGAGGGCACGGGTAAGAGCAGAAAACAAAAACTGCGCGTTTCTGCAAGCATTACTCCGGTCAAAGCCAACGAGAAATGAAAGAACATCCACAGTAGGGTAGCTTTTGAGATAAAAGAGGGCAAAGAAGAGCTGTTCTTCCGCAGTACGCAGAGCACTGGGATGTCCTGCACCAAATTTCCGTTTTCGATCGGGGTGTTTTTCCCGTCGCATGGCATCAACAACTGAGGCAAACACAGGAACAAGAGTACCAAACTCAATAATCGTGAGTCCGGTCATGGCAGCACACAGCCGGTTGGATTTCAGGGCAGATGAAATATTCATATCCCTCTAGTGTGCCTGATTATGGGAAATTACGCAACAAGTCT
>CAYHQC010000202.1:0-1004 GCA_964358845.1 uncultured Gammaproteobacteria bacterium
GTACACGAACATGGACATCCACGCCGCCGGCACGTGGATGAACATGATGCGCACGGTTTCGCCCTGCTGGTAATCTGGCGGCGCGACGAACAGGCCGAGATATAGCCCCACGAGCAGTAACGCGGCGGTCAGGCCCGCAAGCCACGGCAGCAGCTGGCCGGCGAGGCGGTAGAAATTCTTGGGGGAGGCGTATTTGTACATGCGACGTCTATTATGACCAGACGAACGAATCTTATGAACTTTGTTCCGACAAAGACATGATTGGGCGACATTAATCCAGCGACACGCGCAAGGCCGCGGCGCTGGCCCAGGGAACGAGGCTCAACGCCAAAACCAGGAACGCGCTCAACAGGGAAAGATGTGCTTCGGTGCTCAGGCCCTCGACGGCGGCGGTGACGCTGCTCGCGCCGAAAATGAGCACTGGAGTATACAACGGCAGTACCAGCAGCGAAACCAGCACGCCGCCGCCGCGTAAGCCCAGCGTGAGCGCCGCGCCGACACTCCCGAGCAGACTCAGTACCGGCGTGCCGAGCAGCAGCGACAGCATCAACGTACCCATGGCCTCCGTGGGTAATTGCAGTTGCAACGCCAGCAGCGGCGAGAGCAGCACTAGCGGCAGGCCGGTAAGCACCCAGTGGGCCGCTGTTTTGGCGAGCACCAACACCGTCAACGGATAGGGCGCGAGCACGAGCTGTTCGAGCGTGCCGTCGGCGTGATCGTTGGCGAACAGGCGGTTGAGCGAGAGCATGGCGGCGAGCAGCGCCGCGACCCAAACCACGCCGGGGGCGAGCGCCCGCAGCATCGCCGGCTCGGGACCGACGCCGAGCGGGAACAGGCTGACGACGATGGCGAAGAACACCAGTGGCGTGAACACGTCAGTGACGCGCCGCAGCGCGACCGTGAGGTCGCGCTTGAACACGCACAGAGCGGTGCGGGCGAGGCTGGACTGGTTCATGAATCGAGTTTGACCGACACGACGGCCTTGAATTCGATGGCGAGGTCCT